>JAHFEP010000319.1:1131-2596 GCA_023248415.1 Nitrospirota bacterium | reverse complement strand
AGATGCACATTAAATTTTGTTTCTTTATATGCAGTAGAAACTACAGCGTGCTTATCATCCATCTTTACTATCTTGCAGGCATTATACTCTGCCATCTGATGACTGTCTGTAAGGGCGCCGTGTGCAACATCAATCGGATTAAGCCTCCAGAGCTGATAACCGTTGTCAACTGTCAATTGCAGTTTTGATTCATTGTCATAGTCAATGTGAAGTTTTATTGTCTGACTTGCACCTGCCTCCTTTGCCTTTCCGCAGCCAAAAGAGGATAGAAAAAGGGCTGTTGCGCCTATCAAAACAAGGACGCTTATTTTTTTTAACATAATACACCTCAATATATACACACTTTTCATATATGTTATATCATATCAACTAATAGCCTGTCAATATTTGAAAAAACAATATTTGGGGAAATAGCATCTTATATAGTGTTATCCCCTTTCTTCTTGCCTGCAGTGCAAAAATCATGCAGGAGAATTATATTGACACTTTTATTTTGTTGGTATATAATACCAAAAGATGAAGGCTAAGCTAATCAGGCATGAGAAGGTTACAGATGAGCTTGGAAATACTATTGAGATTAAGGCTTGGAAACTGCCGGAGCCTACAGAAGATAAACCACACGGCTATAAATATTCCCTTGTCTACATTGTTGATGACAGCAGGATAATTGGTTATGACAATGCAGAGGGCAAGGGAGACCATAAGCACATAAGAGAGAGAGCAGAGCCCTATGATTTTATCAGCCTATGAAAATTGGCAAACGATTTTTATAATGATATTGAAAGATATAAGAGAGGTGAATTATGAAAGTAAGAAAGATAAAAATAGGAATTAAAGATTTAAAAACAGCACTTGATGATTTTGTAAAGACAGGCGAGGCAATAGAGCGTAGAGAGAAGGTAAAGGTAGAAAAAGGCGTCTACTTTACAAGTCTTGAGGCATTCAGGAAGGCCTTGACTTCTAAGAGGCTTGAACTGCTGCGCCTGATAAAGAAGAAGCGCCCTAAGAGCCTTCAGGAGCTTGCAAGGATAGCAAAGAGGGATATTAAAAATGTAGCAGATGATGTAAAGTATTTAGAGCAAATTGGCCTTGTTGAAAGGCAGGAATCAAAAAGAGAGGTAAAACCATTGGTAAACTATGACCTTATTGATTTGCAAATAGCTGTTTAAGATGCCTTAAATGCAAAATTGGTTGTCAAATTGCAGACAAAAAGCAGGTAGCGTTTTTAAATAAATTAAAAAGTTTTGATTCAAAAAGATTTAGTTGAGAAAGGCAGTTGGCTAAAGGTTGTGTAATGTGTAGACCTGTGTAATGTGTAGACCAGACCCTGTTGCTTCCTTTTGACCCCCTTTTCTTTGAGCTATGCTAAACTATGGTGTTGCAAAGCTATGGAAGGCTGTGAACAATGAAGATTTGACCCTCTTTACTCTTTTTTTCTTTCATATCTAATAAACCAGCTAAAAAA
>JAHFEP010000319.1:0-1121 GCA_023248415.1 Nitrospirota bacterium | reverse complement strand
TGCTTCCTTTTATATCATATTTATTACAGGATGTCAATATTAAAGACCTGACCCCCTTTTCTTTATGCTATGTTTCCCAAGACACGACCCTCTTTTATTTATGATTCCTTGAGATATTATAGCACCGTATCATCTCTAAATTTCCCTTTAATCCGTTTTAGCTCCTTAAACTCCGGCTTCTCTTTCGTTCCTGTATTCAGTAAAAGATAGATGCTCGTTGGAATTATATTTTCAAGGCCTGTGCGTACATCTGATTCTATGACCGCCTTATGTGAAACAAGAAGGTCTATCTTTCCATCGTCATCCCAGTCAAGGGCAATAACAGAGGTTGAACTCGGCAGTTTAAGCTCTTTATTATTTACCTGAACAGTCTGTGGATTGCTGAACTTTGGATTCTTGCTGTCGCCTTCATTTATAAATATATAAACCCTGCCATCAGATGAGCCAGATACCACATCAAATTTTCCATCATTGTTCCAGTCTATAATAAAGGGCGTTGCTTTTTTAGGCACCGCAATGTCTGTTTTTATACCATCAGAAGAAAGTTCATAGCCATAGCCAATATTCAGGAAGACATAGACCTCCCCTTTTTGGTTTCCAACAACCAAGTCATTTTTACCATCTCCATTCCAGTCCACCATTGCAGGTGAAGAATAATCTCCAACATCCAAATCGCCGTTATTTAATTTCTGTTCCTCAACAAATACCTGTTCATCCGAAGCCTGAACAGCGGCAAATAAAGGCTGTTGATTTGTCCCTCTGTTTTTAAATTTAAAGACCTCTCCTGAACCCTGACCTACAAGTAGGTCTTTTTTTCCGTCATTATTCCAGTCAACTATACAAGGGTCGGATTCCCCTTCTACTTTAACGTAGGGGATTCTAAACGCCATATCAATATCAAATACAGGCTCTTGATTTGTCCCCCTATTTAGATAAACGAACACATGGCCACTCTTTGAGCCAGAGATTATGTCCTTTTTGCCGTCATCATTCCAGTCAAAGAGATTAATTGGCATTTTGTTAACCCCTTCTTTCTTCTGCATCTCTAATGCAGCGCTTTCTGCTTCACAGCGAAATTGAATTTCAGCGTAATGACGGGGTCTAATAAAAAACGGTATCGC
>JAHFEP010000024.1:9317-21276 GCA_023248415.1 Nitrospirota bacterium | reverse complement strand
AAATAATGTAGTCAGACTTGCCTATTGACATTTGCCCTCATTATCTCTACCACCCTTTCAGTCTCATACCATTACAAGAAAAACTAATAGCTGACTCTTCGGCTCCTGCAGGATATGAAAAATTCAATCTTTTATACATACTGCCCAGCTGCATAACCGGATGCCCATGCCCAGTGAAGATTGTATCCGCCTAACTGGCCTGTTACATCAACAACCTCGCCTGTAAAATAGAGGCCGGGGACTTGCTTAGACTCCATTGTCTTGGAGGATAATTCTTTTGTATCAATTCCGCCAAGCGTAACCTCAGCCTTTTTAAAACCTTCGGTTCCGGAAGGCTGTATCTTCCAGTTATGGATATGGTGTGCAATATTTTGCAGTTCCTTTTCTGTATACTGATTAAGCGGTTTAGATTCTGTGTAGGCATTACAGAAGGTGCGGCTAAAACGGTCAGGAAAATATTGGGATAAGAGATTGCTCAATTTTATTTTGTTTTGCCTTTTAGTCATAAATATTTCGTGGATGTCTGAATCCGGCAATAAGTTTATGCTAATATTGTCGCCAATCTTCCAGTACAGGGATATATTCAGAATAGCCGGTCCGCTCAGTCCCCTGTGGGTAAAAAGAATGTTTCCACGAAAATGCTTTTTATTGCAGCTTACTATTGAATCAATTGAGATGCCGCTCAGTTCCCTGAATAATCTGATGTCGCCGGAGTTGAATGTTAAAGGAACAAGCGCTGGCCGTGGCGGAATAACTGCAAGAGCAAATTGCTTTGCTATTCTGTGCCCAATATCTGTTGCCCCTAATGCCGGATAGGACAAACCTCCAGTGGCAATAACAAGTGATTCTGATTTAATTTCTCCCAAACTCGTTTTTATTTGAAAACAATGCTCCTTAATGAGTTTTATCTCCTCAATCCTGCAATTTAAAAGCATCTGAGCGCCAGTTTTATTACACTCTTGCTTAAGCATCTTTATTATTTCAGTAGAGCTATTTTTACAAAACATCTGCCCGTTTTCTTTTTCATAGTAGTTAATGCTATGCTTATTGAGCAGATAAATAAAACTGTATGGAGTATAACAAGCAATGGCTGATTTACAGAAGTGAGGGTTGGAAGAATGATAATTTTCATAATGTAAATTGATATTGGTAAAGTTGCAGTGCCCGCCCCCTGAGATACGGATCTTCTCGCCAGGTTGTCTGGCATGGTCTATAATGAGAACTGAACGGTTGCGCTTGCCAGCCTCAATGCCGCACATTAAGCCTGATGCGCCAGCGCCTATGATAACCACATCCATTTTTAATTGAAAGCCCACTTATAATTTTGTCATCCCTGCTGCCTAAGATACCCCTCCACCATTATATCCTCCCCTACCCCTTTTACTGAAACATCTTTCAGCATAAGTGCGTCTTCGAGCTTCATAATGCCATCGCCGCCTATGGAGGGCTTTGCATTTCTGCCGGTGATTATTTTTGTGGCGATGAAAAATATCACCTTATCAACTATACCCTCTTTTAAGGCAGAGGCAGCGATTTCTGAGCCGCCTTCTATCATCAGGCTTGTAATGCCCTGCTTTCCTAATTCTCTCATTAGCTCAGCAAGAGGCATTCCTACGTTTTTTGTTTTTAATAATATTATCTCTGCGCCTGTCTTCTTTATCTTATCAATTTTATTTTTAGAAGCAGTCTTTGATGTGGCTATGATGGTTTTTGCATCAGATTTTTGTATAAGGATTTTTGATAACAGACCTATTCGCAGGTTGCTGTCAATAACAACCCTGATTGGGTCTTTGCCTTTTTTGTTCTTTAACCGCGTTGTAAGGCTTGGGTTGTCCCTTAATATAGTGCCGATGCCAACTAATACTGCATCATTCTCATCCCTCAACTTATGGGCATATTTCCTTGCGGTCTCGCCTGTAATCCATTTTGATTCGCCTGTGTTTGTTGCAATCTTGCCGTCAAGACTTGAGGCAATCTTTAAGATAACAAATGGGGTTTTAGTTGTAATGTATTTTATAAAAGTCTCATTAAGTTTCTTTGCCTCATGTTCCATGACACCTGTCTTGACCTCTATATTAGAGGCAATAAGCTCCTCAATACCTTTTCCAGATACAAGTGGATTTGGGTCAATCATACCGATTACTACTTTTTTAATTTTGCTTTCTATGATTTTTTTTGTGCACGGAGGGGTCTTTTTATTTGAATGGCAGCATGGCTCAAGATTAATATAGAGTGTTGCGTCTTCTGCATCTGAGCCTGCTTTTGATATTGCAATTGCCTCTGCATGAGGCAGGCCTGCCTTTTTGTGATAGCCCTTTCCAATAATCCTGTCATTCTTAACTACAACTGCTCCGACTATTGGATTCGGGCTTGTCCTTCCCTTGCCCTTTTTTGCAAGGGAAAGGCAGAGCCTCATATAATATTCGTCATTTTTCATCTTCCCCCTTCTTCTCCTTGAGCTTCATGTAAAAGATAAGGCCAAAGATTACAACTGTAATTGCAACAGCAAACATCAATGTATCCTGAGGCTTCTCCCATTTTACCAAATGTTCAAGAAATGTAACTGCAAGCATTAAGACAATTACACTGGAGAGCTTCTTTTTTAAATCATCAAGGTCTTTTATGATAAGCCATTCTGGAAGCGTAAGTTTGCCGATAAATAGTTCATACATGGCTATGGAAAAGATATATAAGATAACAGCAAGTATATAGGAATCAATTACTGCCACCATGTGTGGTGCAACTGATACTGCAAAGTGCGCCTCACTTGCTGCCCTGAACATATCATACACATTGTGCATCATCCTGATTGTTGCCCATATAAAGGTGGCAATGGATGCAGCAAAGGTGGAGATTACAGCGAGGAGAACTGCATATTTTCCTTTTTCAAGAAAGAAACGCATATAGTTTATTTACTTCCTCTATTTTAATAATTGTCATTGCGAGCGAAGCGAAGCAATCTAATATTCGTAATGTGTAATGCGTGATGAGTAAGGGCAGACACAAGGTCTGCCCCTACCTTAATTATTTTCCTCTCTTCTTTCCCTTAACCTTAGCCTTAGTCTTGACCTTAGCCTTGCCCTTTTCCTTTTCTTCCTTTATCACTGCCTGAGCAGCAGCAAGCCTTGCAAGAGGCACGCGGTATGGCGAACAGCTTACATAATCAAGCCCAATCTTGTGGCAGAATTCAACTGAGCTCGGCTCTCCGCCGTGCTCGCCGCAGATGCCAACCTTTAAATCTGGCCTTGTTGTTTTTCCTTTCTCAACACCCATCTTCATCATCTCGCCAACACCATCCTGATCAATTGCAACAAAAGGGTCATTATCCAATATACCCTGCTCAACATAGAAGGGCAGAAATCTTCCTGAATCATCCCTGCTCAATCCAAAGGTTGTCTGTGTCAGGTCATTTGTGCCAAAGGAGAAGAACTCTGCATCCTTTGCAATCCTGTCTGCGACTATTGCAGCCCTCGGCAGCTCTATCATTGTGCCAACCAAGTAGTTTATCTTTTTGTTGTATTTTGCCATAACCTCTTTTGCAGTCTTATCTGTAAGCGCCTTCATCTTCTCAAGCTCTTTTTCATGGCCAACCAAAGGAATCATTACCTCCGGAATAATCTTGTATCCCTCTTTTGAAAGCTCGCACGCAGCCTCAAATATCGCCTGAACCTGCATCTCGTATATCTCCGGATATGTTATGCCAAGCCTGCATCCCCTGTGACCGAGCATTGGGTTAAACTCATGAAGGCTTTTGTTCTTTGTCTTTAATCTTTCAACAGGCACATTCATCTCCCTTGATAAATCCTCAAGCTCTGCATCTGTATGCGGCAGAAACTCATGCAATGGCGGGTCAAGGAGCCTTATTGTAACAGGCAGGTTCTTCATCTCCTTAAAGATACCGATGAAATCGCCCTTCTGCATTGGAAGGAGCTTGGCAAGCGCATTCTTCCTGCCATTTGTATCCTCTGCTAAAATCATCTCCCTTACAGCCCTAATCCTGTCTCCTTCAAAGAACATGTGTTCTGTGCGGCACAGGCCGATGCCTTCTGCGCCAAAGCTCCTTGCAACGCGGGCATCATTCGGCGTATCTGCATTTGCCCTTACGCCAAGCAGCCTGATACCATCCACCCAGCCCATTAAGACCCTGAACTCATTGCTAAGCTCCGGCTTAACTAAATCTACCTTGCCGAGTATAACCTCGCCTGTTGAGCCGTTGAGTGTAATATAGTCTCCCTCTTTTACTACAATGCTGTTATTTGCAGTAAAGTGCTTTTCCTTTTCACTAACATTTATCTCACCGCACCCGGCAACACAGCACTTTCCCATGCCCCTTGCAACAACTGCTGCATGAGATGTCATGCCGCCGCGTGATGTTAAAATACCCTGCGCTGCATGCATGCCGCCGATATCCTCTGGCGATGTCTCTGTCCTTACTAATATAGCCTTTTCTCCCTGCGATGCCATCTTCTCTGCTTCCTCTGCTGTAAAAACCACCTTGCCAACTGCTGCGCCTGGCGATGCAGGCAGTCCCTTTGCAATCCTGTTTACCTTTGTCTTTGGGTCAATCATTGGATGCAGAAGCTGGTCAATCTGGTCAGGAGATATTCTCATTATTCCAGTCTTCTTGTCAATAAGACCCTCCTTAACCATGTCCACTGCTATTGTTACTGCTGCCCTTGCTGTCCTCTTTCCTGTCCTTGTCTGGAGCATATAGAGCCTGCCTTCCTGAATGGTAAACTCTATATCCTGCATATCCTTGTAATGCTTCTCAAGCTTCTTGTAGATATTTACAAGGTCTTTATATGCCTTTGGTATGTTCCTCTTTAATTCTGCTATTGGAACAGGCGTGCGTATGCCTGCAACAACATCCTCACCCTGTGCATTTAATAAAAACTCGCCGAAGAATGCCCTCTCGCCGGTAGACGGGTTCCTTGTAAAGGCAACGCCTGTGCCTGATGAATTGCCCATATTTCCAAAAACCATTGCAACCACATTTGCAGCAGTGCCGAGATTGTCAGGGATATTGTTCAGCTTGCGGTATGTAACGCACCTTGCGCCATGCCATGAATCAAACACCGCATCAATAGCCATCTTCAACTGCTCAAATGGGTCGCTTGGGAAATTCCTTCCGCTCTCCTTTTTAACAAGCTCCTTAAACCTGTTAACAATATCCTTTAATGCAAGCAGGTCAAGGTCTGTATCGTGCTTTGCGCCAACCTCCCTCTTTTTTGCCTCAAGTATCTCCTCAAATTTTGCCCTCTTTATGCCCATTACAATATCGCCAAACATGGTAATAAATCTTCTGTATGCGTCATAGGCAAATCTCTCGTTCCTGGATTTCCTTGCAAGGCCCTTGATAGTCGCATCATTCAATCCTAAATTCAATACTGTGTCCATCATCCCGGGCATGGAAAATTTTGAGCCTGACCTTACAGAAACTAATAGAGGATTTTCAGGGTCTCCGAATCTGGAATTCATTGCCTTTTCTACTTTGCGGAGATTGGAAATAGCGCCGTCCCAGAGCCCTTTGGGATACTGTTTGTTATTTTTAAAGTATTCTATACATGCCTCTGTTGTAATCGTAAAACCCGGCGGGACATTTACACCAAGGTTTGTCATCTCTGCAAGACCTGCCCCTTTGCCGCCGAGGAGGTCTTTCATATCACCTTTACCCTCTGCCCTGCCATTACCAAAGAAATAGATGTGTTTTTTAGCAGTCATCGTGCATCCTCCTATAATTATTTTTTATCTGTAACTATTTTGGAAAAATCAGCTATGATATTAAATAAAAGTCCAATTTCTTTTAAAAGCCCTAAACGGTTTCCCTTTAGCTTTTCATCCTTGTCCATTACAAGCACCTTGTCAAAAAAGGCATCCACCTCCTTTTTTAATCCTGATATTTTTCTTAATGCTGATTCATAATTATATTCTTTAATCAATGGTAAAATATCTGCCTTTAAAGCCATGTATGCCTTAAACAACTCCTTCTCAGCAGGCTCTTTAAGGTTCTTTTCATCAACTGAGCCTTTAAAATCCTTTGGCACAATATTTATCACACGTTTGAATGAAATCATCAAAGGCTCAAAGGATGGGTCATCTTTTATCTTACTGAATGACTGTATCCTCAGCATACAGTCATAGGGGTCATCAAACTTTGCAGACAACACTGCATCAACAATATCATATCTATGGCCTTCTGATGTCAGGAGATTATCCATCCTCTGCCTTATAAAATCAAGGGCATCATTTTTCACATCATCTATCTTTTTAACCTTATCCTTTAATAGAGAGAGCGCCCTTTCAACAAGGCCTATTAATGATATATGAATCTTCTTTGAAAGGAGTATCTGCAAAACGCCTAAGCCCTGCCTCCTTAGGGCGTAAGGGTCCTGCGAACCACTTGGTATCAACCCAATTGCAAAGTATCCACAAATATTATCCATCTTATCTGCAATGCTTAATATTATCCCTCCGTTTGTCTTTGGCAGCTCATCGCCTGCAAATCTTGGAAGATAGTGCTCATATATTGCATCAGCAGCCTCTTTCTTCTCCCCGTCTAATAAGGCATACTCCATTCCTATTATCCCCTGCAATTTTGGAAACTCGCCAACAACGCCTGATAAAAGGTCAGACTTGCAAAGATACGCAGCCCTCTTTGCATGCTCTAATGAGCCTTTATCAATAATCGGCGCGAGATATTCAACTAAGCTGATATCCCTCTGCACCTTATCATAGAGTGTGCCAAGCTGCTCCTGAAACACAACACCCTTTAAATCATTTGTCCTGTCAGCAAGGCCCTTTTTTCTGTCCTCTTTAAAATAGAAACTTGCGTCATCAAGCCTTGCCCGCAGCACCCGCTCATTCCCCCTTTTAACAATATCCATGTCTTTTGCCTTTGTATTTGCAATACAGATAAAATGGGGCATGAGGCTTCCGTTTTTGTCAATGATGGAAAAATACTTCTGGTGCTCCTTCATTGCATTTATCAGAATATCTTTAGGAAGCTCTAAATACTTCTCGTCAAAATTTCCGCATATTGCAACAGGATACTCCACAAGAAATGTTACTGTATCAATAAGCTCATCGTCCTTTAATACACACCCGCCTTTATCCTTTGCAATCTTCTCTATTTGCTCTATTATAATCTTCCTTCTTTTAGCAGGGTCAACTATTACATAACTTGTTTCAATCTGATTTAGATATGATTCAATGCCATCTACAACAAATGCGCCAGGGCTCATGAACCTGTGTCCCCTTGACATATTATTGCTCTTAACATTTGCAATCTCAAATACTATTGGCTTATTGCCGTAGAGTGCAGTCATCCAGCGTATAGGCCTTGCAAACCGAACCTTCTTATCATCCCAATACATGGACTTTGGGAAGTCTATCTTTAGAAGGAATCTTGGAAGGAGCTCTGATAAAAGCCCTTCTGTATCCTTGCCGCCTTCCCTCTTTACTGCACAGATATACTCACCCTTATCAGTCTTTTTGACTTGAAGGTCTTTCACATCTATAGCCTGACCTTTTGCAAAACCAATAGCAGCCTTTGTTGGAGCGCCATCCTTATCGTATGCAACTGCCTTTGCAGGACCCATAACCTCAACAGCCTTCTGTGCCTGCTTATCTGCAGCATCCTTAACATAAAGCAATAAGCGTCTTGGCGTGCCATAAGCCTCTGCTGTTTTAAAGGATACGCCCTGTTCATTTAAAAGCAGGGAGATGTCCTCCTTCATCCTCTCCAGAGCTGGAGGAATGAACCTTGCTGGTATCTCCTCTGTCCCTATTTCAAAGATTATATCTGCCGGCATCTTTCTACTCCAATTCTGTGTCTTATTTCTTTAAATCCCCCTGTTTCCCCCTTTTCAAAAGGGGGAAACTTTCCCCTCTATTAAGAGGGGATAAAGGGGTGTGTTATCCTCTCCTGTCCAAATAACCTTCTGCACACCTTCTTGCAAGGTTCCTGACCTTTGCAATATATCCTGTCCTCTCCTGAACACTTATAGCGCCCCTTGCATCAAGGAGATTAAACACATGGGAGCACTTCAAACAATAATCATAGGCAGGAAGCGTTAAACCTGCCTTTATTAATGCCTTTGACTCTTTCTCATACATATCAAATGCCTTTGTCAGCATATCCACATCAGCAGATTCAAAATTGTATTTTGAAAACTCAACCTCACCGCGATGATGCACATCACCGTATTTTATGCCTTTAGTCCATTCAAGATTAAACACATTGTCTACCTGCTGAAGGTACATGGCTATCCTCTCTAAGCCGTATGTAATCTCAACAGAGATGGGGTGAAGCTCTATGCTGCCGACCTCCTGAAAATATGTAAACTGTGTAATCTCCATTCCGTCAAGCCACACCTCCCAGCCAAGACCCCATGCGCCAAGTGTTGGAGACTCCCAGTCATCCTCTACAAAGCGTATGTCATGCTCTAAGGGGTTAATGCCGAAGGAAATAAGGCTCTCAAGGTATATATCCTGAATGTCATCTGGCGCTGGCTTTAATATAACCTGATACTGATAATAATGCTGGAGCCTGTTCGGATTCTCACCGTATCTTCCGTCAGTCGGCCTTCTTGAAGGCTCAACATAGGCAGCCTTCCACGGCTCAGGTCCTAAGACCCTGAAGAAGGTTGCAGGGTTAAAAGTCCCGGCGCCTACCTCCATGTCATAGCCCTGATGCATAACGCATCCCTTATCTGTCCAGAACTTATGTAAAGAGAGTATCAATTCCTGAAAGGTCATTGGCCTGCCTTGCTCCTGTTCTCATGATGCTTAAAGAAGATGTGAATATTAACAAATATGATAATTTTTGTCAAGAAAATCTAAGGGTTCGGCAGCCATCTTAACAGGGTATAATTAAAAAGGTTAATTTTAACTGGCTTTTAATAAAAACATTGATAAAATGAGAGGTTAGAGGGGGCGAGAAAGCTTGTTGTAATCTCCAGAAAATATTTGCATCAAAAAAAACTGTTGTTTTATCTTATAGAAAAATAAAGGGGTCAAAAAGAAGTAACTGTTGGGCAAAAAGTTTATTTTTGAGATTGCAGATTATTTAGAAGTTCATTATACTACTGTAAGTAAAGGTAGTTAAAGTGGGTGAAGGGAGAAACTGATATTTCAAAACTTGTCCCTGTTGAGGTATACAGCAAAATTCAAGACGTAACCCCTTTTTCCCGTGTCCGGGGAAAAATTTTGGGAAACTCATTACACATATTGGGAATGCATTTCCCTATTTTTCTAATGAGCGCGCTGCTTCTAGCAGACCTCGACGAAGAGTCAGTTCCTCCACTTTATGCCGGTTACAGTTACGCAGGATATCCCGTACATCTGGTCTTGTTAATAGATGGTTACAAAGATGGCATCTACCGACAAAGCGATCAGGGAGTGTTATTTCAGGCTGCCTATCCTGGATGAATCTAAGTATCCCATATGGACCCTCCAAGGCGAGCCAGTTCGCAATTAGGTCGTGATTGGCCAAACAAATAAGTTCCTTCAGGGAGTGATCATTTAGTGAGCCGAAGCTGATTTCAGGTACATCCTGTTCTATCATTCCGCAGCATAACCTGAGGTCTCGCTCTGGACCTATGATCGTGCTGCTCAGAACCCCGGTGCACGGGGTTTTCCAGTGTTCGTCCTCCGGCGGAAATATGATGTACTGATCCTCAGGCAAATGTTCACTGCCATGGCCGACTGGAATTGTAAGCCCGGTATCGTAAAGATAAGGCGGCTGTTTTTTTCTGCTCGGATCAAAGCGGCACATCGGTTTGCCGAGAAGCTGGCTTAGATTCGATTCGGAGATTTTGCCGTTCCGTACTTCCTTGTGCGCAATCAGAAGAGATAGACCGGCTGAAAGTGCAGCTTCCACTGCATTACGAATGTTGTCGATCGGTATATGCTCTTGGTGAAAGTCGTCGCAGCTGAAATTGATTTCACTCAAGCCCACGTCAGTGAGCTCTTTGAGCGTTTCACGCGCAACTGATGGTGTTGTCGCCCAGAAAGCATTAGTAACAATCCGAGTCCAGATGTCCCGTGACGAGGCATATTGCAGAGTCTTTACAATCTGATCTTTCAGAAGAAGAGGTTCTCCCCCAGTGAAAACTATGAGTTTCACCTCTTCAATATCAGTCAGTTCCTTTATGACACCGCACATGAAATGTGAATCAAGGGAGGGTCTGTCAAAAGGCCCAGATCTCGTGACACAATAGGTACAGGAGATGGGGCAGTTTCGGGTCACAGAAAAAACAAGCTGGGATAGCATGAGGTATCCGCCTATATCTTCTTTTTCATCGCAATGTTGAGCTCTACGATGAGTTTCGAGAGTGTGAAGATGTGTAGCAACGGTTCACGTTCCCTCATTTTTCCGGGGAATTGGGTGGTATGTTCTTTGTACCAGAAAGACTCGGGCACAGTTTCAGTGTTCGTCTGAAAATTAATACTTACTGCTCGATTTTTACCGTATTCTTTGGTTGAATAATCCACCCGTGCGCGACGGGCGGTTCTCTTTTCTCCCGGAACCCGACAGATACTGAAAGTCTTCTCAAAGGCTCCAGGTTTTAAATTCCTTTTCGCCATATAAGACCGAGCTTTAGAAATGGTTGCGCAGAAAACTGACAGGATATCGTCAGTGACGCTCTTGTCAATGGCTATACCGTGCTGTGCCAATGCTGCCCGCGGATTCTTCTTAACTGCAGCCAAGTCCTTAGGATTGGTGATCGCCTGCCGAAGAAAATTAAGCAACTCTTCTGATGGTATTGAGATGTTGAACGATATTCTGTTTCCGTATTTAGTCATAGATGTCTCTCCTTAAAATAATATTTAACCGTTTGACTACATAGATTAGAGTCTAATTTCATGCTCCAGCGGTATTTAATTCTTATAAATAATTATATCATACCACAAGTTCAATAAGCAAGGGAAAAACAATGGCCGAATTGACCCACATTAAAGAGAAAAATTGGGGTCACAGAAACAGAAAAAAATTGGGGTCAAACCTACAAAACACACTTTACAAAAAGGGAAATTGGGGTCAAACCTACAAAATACACTTTACAAAAATAAGAAAAGATGGATTGGTTAAGAAGAGGAAGGAAATAAATCGTGTCTTAATTATTAGGAATGAGTGAATTGAACTGTTCTATTAAAACTGCTGACAACATCTTCGCCTTACTACCCTTTCCAAAATCAGCAGTAGCGTTTGGGTTTTTAATTACTGACTGCTTGCCTTATAGTGGAAATAAACCTATAAATTTGTGAGAGTGTAAAGATAGATTGATTTTATTGGTCTTAATTGCTATAATTTATAAATATAGACCACAATAAAAGAATATGCAAAACTTTATATTGTCCGGGCATACTAAGGATATGATTAAGGAACGGAAAATCTCTGAGGATTGGGTATGGCGGACTATTAAAAATCCTGACTGGAAAAATTCAGGGAAAGACGGCAATATTCATTATTTCAAGGGTATTACCGAACATGAGGAAAGAATCCTTCATGTAGTTGTAAACCCCAATATTACACCAATGAAGGTTGTCACAGTATTTTTTTGACCGTAGAGCAAGGAGGCAAAATGAGACTAAAAATAGATAAAGAGAATGACGCACTTTATTTCAGATTAGATGAATCCTCTATTGTTGAATCAGAAGAAGTACAGCCGGGGGTAGTCCTTGATTTTAATTCAAACGGTAAAGTAGTAGGAATTGAAATACTTAATCTAAGCACCAGAATGAACTCCGAACAGTTAAAGGTTCTTCAATACGAAACTGCTTAACAACACCCCAACCTTAACCCCGTTTCCCAAAATCAGCAGGGGGTGTTTGATTTTTTAATTACTGCCTGTTTGCCTTTTTCTTGGCATTACAGACAAATTTAAAAAACCTGTATTTATTAATTTCGCTTTAAATCAAAATGTAGTATAGTATTGCAGCCGCAGACTTCTGACTG
>JAHFEP010000024.1:0-9217 GCA_023248415.1 Nitrospirota bacterium | reverse complement strand
ATCTCATAATAAAATTGCTGACAGTGCTTGGTCTGGGAATAATTGCGCTGTGGGGAGCCATTCCTGCCGGCTTAGCCCTGAAGCTTCATCCTGTTGCAACAGCCATTACAGCAGCCATTGGCGCAATACTCAGTGCGATGCTCGTTGTGCTGTTCGGTGACCATGTAAGAAGCTATCTGATGAGGCATCATAGAAGAAAAGATAAAAAAATAGAGCATAGCCGCATTTATCGGATATGGCAGCTTTACGGTATAATAGGTTTGGGATTATCGGCTCCTCTGCTTACAGGTGCGCCACTGGGCACTGCTTTGGGACTTGCGCTTGGAACAGAGCCCAGGCGCCTGTTATTCTGGATAAGCATTGGCATTATCCTCTGGAGCATGATCTTAACAATTATTGGTGTGCTTGGAGTATCAGGCATCAAGGCAGTGATGTATTAATCTATAGCATCTCACATCATTATCCTTTTATATTATCAATAAACTCCTGACTCATTAGGGGGCGGCCGATAACATCTGTAAATATCCCCTTTATAATCTCAACTGCCTCGTCTATTGCACCCACAGATGTGGTTTCTTCAAAAGCCGTATCACTTTTTTGAAGAGCATAGAGATACAATGCTGCTCCTTTATTGATTGGCAGAAGGCCATGCCGGTTATTTTTGGCGCAGCTATCACATATCAGGCCGCCTTTGTAAGCAGAGAAAAACAGGATAAGAGGGGCGTCTCCGCAGATAATGCATCTGTCAAATTTATACTGATAGCCGGAGAGCATAAGAAACTGAAGGCCGAATTGAATAAAAAGCGTTTTCTGCTCATCACTGCTATTCAAATGACTGAGCGTGTCCGTTAAATAAGAAAAAATCCTCTTGTTTACATCCCTCTCAAGCAGAAATTTATCTATTAGTTCTAAAAAATATAAACCGTAGCTTATCTTTTCAAAATTCTCTCTGATATGAAAATACGGCTGGATTATATCTGCCTGTCTTATTCTAAGAAGGCTGCTATTGCCCTTTTCAAAAAGGGTTGTGTTTATGTGCGTAAAAGACTCTAATGAACTGCCGAACCTGCTCTTTATTCTCCTTGCGCCTTTTGCAACTGCCTTTATCTTGCCAAGCTCTTTTGTAAAGAGCGTAACAATCTTATCTGCCTCGCCAAGCTTGATTGTGCGGATTACTACTGCTTCTGTTTTGTGTAATGGCATATCAGACTGCTATATGACGGATTAATAGTGTGGCAATGCCGAGGAAAGAGAAAAATCCAGTGACATCTGTAAATGTTGTAACAAGCACACTGGAGGCAACAGCAGGGTCAATCTTAAATGCCCTTAAAATAACAGGGATAAGTGTGCCTGTAAGGCCTGCTACAAACATATTTATAATCATTGCAAGACCCACTGCAATGCCTAACATATAGTTGCCATTCCACAGATATGCTATTAAAGCCATTGCAACCCCGGTTGCAATACCATTTGTAAGTCCAACAACTGATTCCTTTAAAAGGGCCTTCATGGTGTTGCTCAGAGTAAGCTCACCCAATGCTATGCCGCGAATAATAACAGTAAGTGTCTGGGTTGCTGCATTGCCACCCATACCAGCTACAATCGGCATATATGCTGCAAGTATTGCAACGGTCTGAATAGTATTTGTAAATAACCCAACAACACTTGCTGCAAGGATTGCAGTAAGAAGATTGATATACAGCCATGGAAGCCTTCTTCTAATAGAGCTGAAGGTCGGGTCTAAGGCATGCTCATCTATATTAAGGCCTGCCATCTTGTAGATATCCTCTGTTGCTTCGTCTTTTATAACATCAATAATGTCATCAACTGTAATGATACCGACTAATTTATTCTCCTTATCCACAACAGGTATGGCAAGGATATTATACCTCGCTACCTTTCTTGCAACCTCTTCCTGGTCCATATCTGTTGCAACACTGATTACCTCCTTAACCATTATATCCTTTAAAAGTTTTCTTGGCGGAACTAATAAAAGCTGCCTTAAAGATATTACTCCAACAAGCCTTCCCTTGTCGTCCGTCACATAGATATAAAAGACCATCTCAACTTCTTTTGCCTTTTGAAGCGCCTTTATCGCCTGCTGGACAGTTGTATTTTCAGAAAGGGCAAAGAACTGCGGAATCATTATACCGCCTGCGGTCTCCTCCTCATATTTTAAAAGACCCTTTACCTCCTTCGAGTCCTCTGTCTTCATCATGTTGAGGAGTTCCTTAGCCTTATCCTCTGGCATCTTGCCTATAATGTCTGCTGCCTTATCAGAGGGTATCTCATGTAAGATAGCAACAACCTCATCAAATGGCATCTCATTCAGCATCTCCATCATTGCCTTCTCTTCAATCTCAATGATAGTTGATGCCTTTATCTTTACATCCTGAATCAGCTCAAATATTATGAATCTATCCTTTTTTTCTACCTCGCTTATCAATCTGGCAATATCAGCAGGATGCATCTTATTGACTATTTTAGAGATAGGATTGATGGCTCCACGCCTTAAGAATCTCCTAACACTGTCTAAAATAATCTCATATTTAGTTGTAGGAATTAGGTGGTGCTGTTCTATCCTATTCATATCCCAACTCTTTTAATATCTTTTTATCGCTCCGCCAGTCCTTTTTTACCTTTACCCAAAGCTCTAAATAGACCTTTGTTCCGAGGAGGGCTTCTATATCTTCTCTTGCATCCTTCCCGACATCTTTAAGCATCTTTCCTGATTTCCCGATAAGTATACCCTTCTGTGAATCGCGCTCAACATATATAACAGCGCTGATATATATATTGCCGTTCTCCCTCTCCTTGAACTCCTCAACAGATACTGCTATTGAATACGGAATCTCTTCTTTTGTCCTATTAATAATCTTCTCCCTGACTATCTCCGCAGCAATGAACCTTTCAGGCTGGTCTGTATAGACATCATCAGGATAATACTTCGGGCCTTCAGGCAGATAGCCTTCTAATACATCCAAGAAACGCTCAACATTATCGCCTTTTAATGCTGAAACAGGCACAATCTCTGCAAATTTATAAATACGGTTATACTCGCCAATAAGCGGCAAAAGGGTCTCCTTCTTTACAAGGTCAACCTTGTTAATCACAAGTACAACAGGGACATGAACATCATTTAAAAAGTGAGCAATAATATATCTGTCGCCGCTTCCTGCAGAGTCCCCTGCCTCAACAATAAAAGCAACCACATCAACCTCTTTTAATGTATCCACAGCAGTCTTTACCATTATCTCATTCAGCCTGTATTTATTAGGCTTGTGGATGCCAGGGGTATCTATGAATATCATCTGGCTCTGTTTTGTATTTCTTATGCCGAGTATTCTGTTTCGTGTTGTCTGAGGCTTTTCTGATATGATTGCAACCTTCTCTTTTAATGCTGCATTTAATAGAGTTGACTTGCCTACATTCGGCCTCCCAATAATGGATACAAATCCTGACCTGAATAATTTATTTTTCATTATACTGATAAACTGTCTCGCCTTCTTTTACAAGATTCAGCCTCTCCCTTGCCATCTTTTCTATGTATTCAGGGTCAGATTTTAATGCCTCTGCATCTCTTTTCAATCTTTTGTTTTCATCTTGAAGTTCAGCAATCTCCTTTTGAAGCTGGTCATGAGTTTTCTTCATCTTAATATATTTTAAAAGTCCGAGGTCGCCAAAAAGAAAAGAAAAGAGAAAATAAAATACAACAAAACCGCCTGCTGCCCAGAGGACCATTTTTTTCTTCTTTCTGATTCTATCAAGATTTTCTTTTGGGATGTTATGTTTTGTCATGCCTCAACAATCCTGTAGCTCGTTGTAATTTTTGCTGTCTTATTCAACATATTGCCAACAGAGCAGTACTTCTCCTCAGAAAGCTTAATCGCCTTTGCAACTGATGTCTCTGAAAGATTCCTGCCCTTAACAACAAATTCAATCTCAATCTCTTTATACACCTTTGGGTGGTCTTCTGCCCTCTTGCCTTTCAGATTTATCTCAAAGTCAGATATATCCTGTTTCATCTTTCTGAGCATGGATATTACATCCATGCCTGTGCAGCCGCCAAGACCAACTAAAATTAGCTCCATTGGCCTGAAACCAATGTTCTTGCCGCCGAATTCGTCTGCTGCATCCATTTTTACAGCATGGCCTGAATCTGAAGAGCCAGAAAATTCCATGCCATTTATTAGGCTCACCTTTGCATTTATTTCGCTGCCCATCTTAGCCCTCTTCCGTCATTGCGAGGAGCAAAGCGACGAAGCAATCTCATGAGATTGCCACGCCCTTCGGGCTCGCAATGACACATCTAACTTAATTATTATGGTTGCTCTATATTATAAAAAACCTTCCTGCCTTTAAATACTGCTGTCTCGCCAAGCTCCTCTTCTATCCTTATAAGCTGATTGTACTTTGCAGTCCTGTCTGTCCTGCACATTGAGCCTGTCTTTATCTGGCCTGCATTAACTGCAACTGCTATATCAGCAATTGTGGCATCCTCTGTCTCTCCTGAGCGGTGCGAAATGACTGCTGTATAACCTGCCCTCTTTGCCATCTCAACTGCATTAAGTGTTTCTGTGAGTGTGCCTATCTGATTGACCTTGATTAGAATGGAATTGCCGACGCCCTCTGCAATACCCTTTTCAAGTATCTTTGTGTTTGTTACAAACACATCGTCGCCAACTAATTGAACCTTATTGCCGAGTCTTTTTGTCAAAGCCTGCCATCCTTGCCAGTCGTTCTCTGCAAGGCCGTCTTCTATAGAGATAATAGGATACTTTTTAACTAAGCCTTCATAATACTCTATCATCTCCTCTGTTGTCTTCTGTTTTTTCTCACCAGTAAGATTGTATTTTCCATTTTCATAAAACTCGCTTGCAGCAGCATCCAATGCTATATAGATATCCGCACCTGACTTATAACCTGCTGCCTCAATTGCCTCTAAGATAATCTGTATAGCCTCTTCATTTGATGAAAGATTCGGGGCAAAGCCGCCCTCATCTCCAACTGAAGTATTGTATTTCTTCTTTTTAAGAATATCCTTAAGACTGTGAAAGACCTCAGAGCCGAGCCTTACTGCCTCTGCAATGGATGTTGCACAAACAGGCATAACCATAAACTCCTGAATGTCTACATTGTTGTCTGCATGTTTGCCGCCGTTTAAGATATTCATCATTGGAAGAGGAAGCTCTTTGGCATTTGCTCCGCCAATGTATCTGTATAATGGCAGGCCTGCCTCCTCTGCTGCTGCCTTTGCTGCTGCAAGTGAGACACCGAGTATTGCATTTGCACCAAGCTTGCCCTTGTTCTCTGTGCCGTCAAGCTCAATCATCATCTTATCAATCAACGTCTGTTCAGCCGCATCCATGCCTATTATATGAGGACCTATTACATTTATTACATTCTCTACTGCCTTTAGCACGCCTTTGCCTTTGTATCTCTTTTTATCTTCATCACGGAGCTCTACTGCCTCCCTTGTGCCTGTTGATGCGCCAGAAGGCACAGCAGCCCTTCCCATTATCATGGTCTCTAATATTACATCTGCTTCAACAGTCGGATTACCCCTTGAATCAAGTATTTCCCTTGCAAAGACTGCTACAATTTCACTCATCTAAACCTCCCAGAAATATATTAATCCCCCTCTGTCCCCCTTTAGTAAAGGGGGATGCAGGGGGATTACAGCAGCGACGACAGCTCGTCCTCTTTTCCCTTTCCAATCATCTCCTTAAATTTTTCCAACTGCTCCTTTTTACCAATTGCTAACAGATAATCCCTGCCAAGCAGAATCTTGTTCTCCTTTGGAGAAGGCAGAAGATTTTCGCCTCTTAATATGGCAAGTATTGATACGCCAGTTGTCTCCCTTAATCTTAGCTCACCAAGGCTCTTGCCTGTAATAGATGCGTTTTGCTCAAGCTTTATCCATTCTAATATAAGTCCCTTTAATGCAATATCCTTTGGCTCAAGGATTTTCATATTATCAAAGGCGCCGCCAAGCACTGCTGCAACCTGAGGGATATCATCTTCATTCACAACTACGCTTGACGGCATCTTTGAATCCTTTTTATAATACTCTATGCCCCTTCTGCCGTCATTATAAATCACCACCTCAATCTTATCGCCACTTCTGGACATTATGGTGAATCTGCTTTCTGCTGCTGAAAGACTTACCTGTTTTAAATCCATACATGCTCCTACTTTGATAACTTCTTTTTTAATAATTCGTTCACCTTAGCCGGGTTTGCCTTGCCTTTGGACTCCTTCATTACCTGACCGACAAAAAAGCCAAAGAGCTTGTCCTTGCCAGCTTTATAGTCTGCCAACTGACCCGGATTCGCCTTGATTACCTCATCAATAACCTTCTCTATCTCAGACTCGTCTGTAACCTGAACAAGGCCCTTTTCCTGAACAATGGCATCAGGGTCATTGCCTGTCTTGAACATCTCTTCAAACACTACTTTAGCAATTTTACCACTTATTATTCCTTTGTCCATTAGTTTCAGCATGTCAGTAAGTTTTTTGGGGGTTATTGGCGAATCTTTTATATCAAGATTATCCTCATTCAACAGCCTTGCAAGGTCTCCCATAATCCAGTTGCTAACAATCTTCGGCTGGTTATGTAGCTTCACACACCCCTCAAAATAGTCTGCCATTGCAATAGATGATGTAAGAAATTCTGCATCATACTCAGGAAGGCTGTAGTCCTTTACAAAACGCTCCCTCTTTGCATCAGGCAGTTCCGGAAGTTCTGAATGTATATCTTCAAGCCACTTTTTATCAACTATCAGAGGCACCAAATCAGGCTCAGGAAAATATCTGTAGTCATGCGCCTCTTCCTTAGAACGCATAGAGATAGTCACACCCTTGTTTGAATCCCAGAGCCTTGTCTCCTGAATAATCTTTTTACCATCTTCAAGCGCTTCCCTCTGTCGGTCTATCTCATATTCCAATGCCTTCTGCACAAATTTAAAGGAGTTCATGTTTTTCAATTCTGCCTTTGTGCCAAATTCCTTTTGGCCTAATGGCCTGATAGAGACATTTGCATCGCACCTGAAGCTTCCTTCTTCCATATTTCCATCGCAGACATCAAGATAACGCAATATATCCCGAAGTTTTTTAAGATATGCCACTGCCTCCTCAGGAGTGCGCATATCAGGCTCGCTCACAATCTCCATTAATGGAACACCTGTCCTGTTTAAATCCACATGGCTCGCATCATTTATTCCTTCATGAATATTCTTGCCTGCATCCTCTTCCATGTGAATCCTTGTTATGCCAATCTTTTTGATATTGCCGTCAAGCACAACCTCAATGTAACCTTTTACTGATAAAGGAAGCTCATACTGTGATATCTGATAGTTCTTTGGCAGGTCAGGATAAAAATAGTTTTTTCTGGCAAATACAGAATGTTCGTTTACTGTACAGTTCGTGGCAAGCGCAGTCTTTATTGCAAAGTCTATTGCCTTTTTATTTAATACAGGCAAAACTCCGGGCATACCAAGACAAACAGGGCATACCTGTGAATTTGGCTTCTCGCCGAATTTTGTGCTGCATCCGCAAAAGATTTTAGATTTTGTCAATAACTGCGCATGAATCTCAAGTCCAATAACTGTCTCGTATTGCATCTATTATATCTCCCAACTATATTAATTTCTTATATAATTGGTATTTTATCACATTTTATTATTTTTT
This sequence comes from Nitrospirota bacterium, assembly GCA_023248415.1. GTDB lineage: Bacteria > Nitrospirota > CAKKRA01 > 9FT-COMBO-42-15 > 9FT-COMBO-42-15 > 9FT-COMBO-42-15. Next base: position 1,528 of record JAHFEP010000024.1, on the reverse strand, counting down.
ATATTAAAAAATTGAGGCTGTTGATAAAAGTAAAAGGAAGGGTTACAAACACAGGGTAATTGGAAAGGCTTCACCTTCCTATCCCCAGAAGATTCCTGTAGGGTCTTCGTCTATCTCAGCTAATATTTTATCTATATTTTTTGTAGGCAATATATCATGGTACTCATGCCATCTATCATTTCTATCCGCGCAGAAAAGCGTCCATTCCCCTGCCTTTTCATCAAACCTCATTTGAGCAATAGGCATAGAAGTCCATTCCTTAATATCAATACGCCACGGCGCCCTGTTTTCAAAAATAGTAACGCTATTGCCCCTTATTTTGTAAGAAAGATTCACCTGATGCAGCACATGCGGAGGAACTCTCTTTTTACAAAACTCACCTACCTTTTTCTCAACAAGTTTTTTTATTAAATCCGACAGCAGCATATAAACCTCCTGAAAATTATTTTAAAGATTAAAGTATAAACTCTTTTGTTATGGCGTATCCCAAAAATATGTGGGGATTGCCGCAGATAACACAGACCATTTTTGTGGCCCCTTATTTTAGCTTCAAAACTCTCTTATTATTATTTTTAGACGGAAAGCCATATTCTCATGTTTTGCCAGAAATGTCTTTGTCTAACCAGTTCTGCATCTGTAAGTCGTCAATCCTGTTAAAATGTTCTATATTATTCGTTATCAGTATACAGTGATTGGCAATAGCAATGCTGGCAATCAGGATATCAAAATCTTCTATTATTCTGCCTTTGGATTTTAGTTCGGCCTTAATCTTTCCAAATTGCTTGGCAGATTCTTCACTGTCTGATAAGACAGTCAGATTTTTTTTGAATAGCTCAATTCGTTTAAGATTTTCTTCAACTTTTTTGGAATTATAAGCTCCAAAGTACAACTCGGCAAGAACACTGTTTGTTACAGTCAAAGAAAAGACGCCAATCTCTTTAACCTTCTTTTTGAGGGACTCATCTCCATTGAGCAAGTAAATACAACTATCAGTGTCTAAAAGATATTTCAAAAAATATCCCCTGTCCTAACTGTAGATTTCCTGCTGGAATAAATATCTTTTATCTGTTCTTCTACTGTTCTATCATCTTCCCATGTGCCGCATATTGACACAAATTCTTCCGTTGCAAGTTTTTCATCATATTCAGGCTTTATAATCTCTTGCTTCAGAAGATGGATAATTTTAAACAATTTTTCCTGCAGAGGTTCTGGAAGGTCCTGTATCTCTTTTAAAATTTCTTCTTCATATATTGTTTTAGTCTTCATGGCAATCATCCCTTCTCTGTTTTGCTGGATAGTGAAGCTCCTTTAGGCGCTCCATACTTACAGGTTCCTTCTCGAACTCCATGGAACTCACCACCCATGTTAGAATCTTTTTTTGATATGCATTTCTTAGGCTGTTTATATCTGCGTGAGTCTCCTGCCACCTTGTCAGGCTTTGCTGCAGGTTTTTTACTTGTTTTTTCATCTAATTTTCCTTTTTGATTATTATTAAAGTTTACCATATAATCCCTATAAAATGCAACCG
>JAHFEP010000318.1 GCA_023248415.1 Nitrospirota bacterium | reverse complement strand
ACCTTCTGCTCAGAGCAAACCAGGGGAAACCCTGCGACGCAGAGCAACGAAGCTAAAGAAGCAGTGAATAGTGAACAGTCGTTAGTGAATAGTTAAAAAGAATTTATTCCTTCGCTAACATCTTTTCACTGTTCACTATTCACTGTTTTTATGCGAGTCGGGCCGCCAGAAGCTTGTTCCTGAAATAAAATCAGGAAACAATCCTTTTGGCGGCTTTTTTTGTTTAGTCTATGCACCCTCCCCTTAATCCCCTCCCCTGTCTGCCGACAGGCAGGCGACAGACAGGTATCAAGGGAGGGGAAATAATAAGTCTCCCTCTCCCCTTGTGGGAGAGGATAAAGGAGAGGGGCAATATGGAGGTTTAAAAATGTTTAAAAGAAAAAGAAATCAGTTAGGCAAGCTTATAATGTATTTGAGCATAACCTTATCAGTCTTAGTGGTTGTCTGTTTATTTGCAGCTACACAGGCCTTTGCTGCTCCAGCTATTACAGGCACATCAGGAACCCTTAACAATAAGGGAACCCTTACTATTACTGGAAGTGGCTTTGGGACAAAAACTCAGGCAGCGCCAATATCATGGGATGACTTTGAAAGCGGAGCGAATGGAGTAATTTTAGGAAAACCGATTATTGGGCCTACATGGACAAATCTGTCCGGCATTCCTTATCCAGCCTACAGCACCATGAGAAGCCATAGCGGCACTACAAGCGCAAAGGTTCAATGGAATGTTTCCGATGTCAGCGCCTTTGGTTGGACTAATCAGGGACCCTACAACCAGCTCTATGTTTCCTTCTGGAGATACATGGACCCGCAGGTGCCTTCAGAGGTTCCGGTAAACCATAAGATTATGTATCTGTTTCAGCCTGAGGGTACGACTGGACAAAATTTTATGATAGGCGCAATCATGGGTGCGTCTTGGAACAAATGGCGGTATGCCGTCCAAACAAACCCCGAAACCGGGTGGGAGTTTGTTGCTACGGCGCCAGATACTTGGGAAAAAACTATCCAGAAGTGGCAAAGATGGGAAGTCTTTGTCAAGTACGATAATCCTCCATCCGCGAACAATGGAGAAATACATGGATGGATTGACGGGCAAAGCATTGGCTTGGTTACCGCCAATGGTCAGATTCCGACGGACGGAACTGGCCTGAACCTGACGGACATCGCTACTGTTATCACAGACTTTCGCCTTGGGCATCTGTATACCGGGCATCATGTTGGCGGCACAGACAGAACATTCTTTGATGATGTCTATGTTGACTCCACGCCAGCACGGATAGAAATCGGCAATGCCCCAACCTGGTCGGCCAACACCCATCGGGAGATTCAGATTCCCACGGCATGGTCTGATTCATCTATAGTAGTTACCGTCAATCAAGGAACTTTCGCGAGTTTTAATAATGCTTATTTATATATCGTTGATGCTGATGGCAATGTAAACGAAAATGGCTACTTATTATCAAGCAATGGAGATGGAGGTGGTGGCAATAGCAATACTCCGCCGCCATCATCAAGCGGTGATTCCTCTGCCTCTGGCGGCGGTGGCTGTGGGTTTGTGAAAAACGATAATGGCAGAGGGCAAGGGGCAAAAGGCGGAGGGCTGGCATTGATGATAACGCTGATTATTGCATTGGCAGGGATTGCATTAGTTAGAAGAATCAAATTTTTAAAAACCCTTTTATTTTTTATAATATTTTTATTACTTCACTTCTCAATTGCAAATGCCGCTGATTATTATATTGCAACAAATGGGAATGATGCAAATCCGGGAACATTGTCCCAGCCGTGGCAGCATATTGCTTATGCGACTTGCGCCGGTTCATACCTTTGTCCCAACACTTCTACCAATGCCAATAAATTAAAAGTCGGCGACACTCTTTATATCAGAGGCGGCACATATAACGAATACGGCATAAGATTTACTAATTCCGGAACTTCCGGAAGCCCAATCATTATCAAAGGATACTCTGGCGAGACGGCAATTATTGACGGAGGGTTTACAACCGCTACTGAACGACATCCTGTATTTGATATAGATGGTGTCAGTTATATAACTCTTGACGGGCTTACAATAAAAAGAGGCGATACGGCTAATGTATACATTGGGTATAATAATACAACATCACAGATAATTATAAAAAACTGTGATTTGCAGGATTTCGTGGCAAATGATAATAGTGGACACATATATCTTAATTCAAGCGCACAAGACATAGTCATTACCAATAACAAAATGCATGGATATCTCGGCTCCAGCGGTAATGCATCAGGTATTATAATGTTCCATGTCACCAACTTGCAGTTAAGCAACAATGAAATATACTCATCTGGTTCTTTTGGCATTCTCTATAAACATAGTAATGACGTTGATGACAATACTATAATTGAAAATAATCTAATCTATGGTGGGAACGGTGGAATTTCAAGGTTTGGGGTTTTAATTGATAAACAAGGCGTTATATTTAGAAATAATATTGTAAGGGATATAACAGGTGGTATAGGAGTTCAGATATTTGAGGAAAATGCATCTTGTCCTAATCTCGTAACTATAAATAACCAAATTTTGCATAATACTATAGTTGATAACGCAAAAGGTATAATTT
>JAHFEP010000147.1 GCA_023248415.1 Nitrospirota bacterium | reverse complement strand
CTTCCTTAATAAGGGAGTGTAGAAATGCCCATATCATGACGAGTGTCCAGAAAAAGAGAAAGGGAAAGGTGGTTCCAAAAGCCGTAATGCCAAAGAAATAAAAAAGTGTTGTAAGCAGAAAGTAGCCATAAAAGATTATATACGGCAGTGAAGGAGACTTTTTGATTATCTCCTTTGGCCTTGGAAAGACAAAGGCAAAATGAACAAGTGTAATCATCCCGCCTGTTGAGATATAAATGGATTTTATAAATATATTGAAGTAAAGAGGCCGCAGGGTTATTGACCTGCTGACTACTGGCGCTGAACCCACAAGGTAAAGGCTGCCAGAAAGGAGAAAGAGGGCAAGAAGCAATCCAGAGGCGGTGCGGTGCCTCCTAAAAACAGAGAGTGCGCTTATAAGGAATATCAATGCAGCAAGGTATATAAGCCCTGTCTCTTTTATTACATCTATTAAGGTCGTGTATACAACATTGGCCTTAACATTTCTGGTGACTCCATCCCTTTCTGTATATTCCACAGCAACAGGATTATTTGCAATAAGCGCCTTATAAACATCCTCATGCTTCTGCTGCCATCTATTCTCATCCTTTGGAAAAAAGAATTCAGGGAGGCGGAGAAAAAAGGCAGAGTCCAGTTCTATATCATTTATCTTTTGGAGCTTATATTCTGCAACTGAAAGAGGAGAGTCTGAATGAAAGGATAGGACAGGAGAAAAGCGGAGGGCATTAATTCCCAAGAAGCCAATAGATATGCTCATCAGGCACAGGGATAGAAATATCCCTTTCATCCACAGTCTGTTAATGTTAATTTCTGCCACGGCTTCCCCACCCCAGATAAAATATGCGGTTATAGCGGCTGCAATTATATCAGACAGAAGGATACGGATAGGATACAGATTGGCTTAATTGTTAATTAGGATTGAAGATTTAACTTTATTGCGGATTGTAAACCTTACCGCTCCTGCCTGATGGCATCATAAATCTCCTCTGTCTTGGAAGAGGGTGATATCTTAAGGATGGCAGAAAGTGTATTTTTCAGGTTATTGTAAACCGCTATTGCCTCTGCCCTGCGGCCGAGCCTCTGATAACAGGCCATAAGGCGCTGGTAAAATTCCTCAGACAGGGCATCAATCTCAATCCCCTTTTTTAATGAGTCTATGGCCTTATTAAACTCTCCCTTCTCTTCATAAAGCCTGCAGAGTTTTTCTATGTATCTTATAAACTTGCTTTTCAACCTCTGACGGACAGGCATAAGCCATGGCTCTTCAGCATCACCGGCAAGGAAGCTGCCGTGATACATAGCAGCAGCCTTTTCAATCAGCTCAATTGCCTTTTCTTTATTGCCCTCTTTTAAAGCCCTGTCGGAATATCCAAGAATACGTTCTAATGCCCATATATCTGCCCAGAAATAGCTATTATTTAGCGTAACCTTCCTATCGCTGTAGGAGACGGCCTTTGTTCCGATAAGGCTGCGAAGGCGGTGGAGGGTTATCTTGAACGCCCTATGTGCTGAATCGCCGTCTGTATCAGGCCAGAGAATATCAATCAGTTGTCCCTCAGTTATATTACGGCCGCCAGAGGCAATCAATGCCTTGAGCATTGCCAAAGGCCTTTGCTGCGCCTTTCTTGAAAAATTAACCTGCCTTCCCTCCCTCACCAGTCCAAAGCTCCCAAGCGTAAAAACCTTAATCTTCCATGGCCAGTTTTCAATATCAACAGGCGGACTCTCTGAAAAAAGATTGCGTTTTTTGATAAGCTCTTGCACATAATCTGGTTCAATATTATGCTCAAGCGCCTTGGCGCAGAGCCTGGCCATTATAGCAGACCGCCACCATGGCCAATAAAAAAGATTATAACGTTTGCCTATTGCCAGAAAGGATCTTAATAAGTTGAGGCAGGCGGCCTCGTTCCCTTCTTGAAGGGCAAATTCAGCTTCTATAAGATAAGATAAAACTTCATGTGTTGGAGAAAGATAAAGGGATGCATTTATGTCACGCGCCTTCCTGACCATAGCGATAGCATCCTCTCGCCTCTCCTCATAAAAAAGCACAAGGCCATAGCCAATCCACGCATGAGGAGCTGCCCATATCCAACCACCCTCATCTAACGAAGTAACAGATATTTGTATATTCTCGTGCGCCTTTGACAGCTCATTGCGGAAGAGATATCTGGCAGTGTTTAGATAGGAGTACCAGTTTGCATCCAGTGTACGGCTATGTACAAGCATCGCTTCCATCTGATGAAAGTAGCGCTCTGCCCTGTCAGCTTTTTCATTAAATAGTGTAGCAAAAACGCCTGTCGCACAAAGAAACATATCCCAGATGTGTATACCTGTCTCGTTTGCAAGCTCAAGCCCCTTGTCTACCGAGGCAATGCAGTTGTCGGTTGCTGCAATCATCCAGTAAAATGTTGCGGACATTACATACCATGTGATCCGAGCAAGGGGTGGAACGCTCGCACGGTCTATGTGCGGCCGCAGGGTCTTAAGTATGACCTCGGCTTTTGCAAGGTCGACGCTCCACCAACTGTGATAAAGGACAAGATGAGGCGCAATCTTCACGCATAGCAGCATGTTCTGTGAATTGCCCACAATCTGCCAAACACGGTCAGCCCAATATGACATTTTTGGGTGCTGAGGCTGCGAGTACATCAGCCCCATAAACATGCTGCATGCAACCTGCCCCTCAAGTTCAGATGGCAGGGTTGGGTCATCTGCAAGCGCCCTCTCCATCTCATCAACCCAGTGTATCATTGGCTTGAAGTTCGCCCACTCATAGATAAATGCTTCTATAACAGCGCACCATGAACGCAACAAGCCTATGCGTTCACCATTATCCTTAAATATGCGATACGCCTGCTCTAAGCAGATGCGCGCCTGTGAGGGATTAAACGCCATCTGGCATATGCCGAGCCAATAGAGGAGATAGGGGGTTTCATCTACAACTGCCTGTGGAAGCTGTTTAATCCACTGCTTTAGAGTCTTGCTTCTGCCCTGGGCAATAATGGCCTGTGCATGATTAATGATTAGTCCTGCCATAGATGCCCAGTCCGCTGCATCCCTATATAAGGCAACAGCATCTTCAATCTGCCCCGCCCTCTCCAGTATTGCTGCTGCACGATGCTGCAACTGCATAATCTCTGTTGGGGTCATCTGCTTTCTTGCCTGGCTTAATAGAAATTCACGGAACAAGGGGTGATACTCATAGGCAGGTACAGGCAAAGGATTTTTTATCGTAAAATAGTTCTTGCTGTTAAGTGCTGTAAAAATCTTGCCTGCCTCATATAATCCTGTCAATTGCTCAGCCATTCCTGCTGTGGTTTTCGGCAAAAAGGCGGTTTTTAATAGAAATTCCTGAATCTGCTTATCTGCACGTTGAAATATCTCACTCGCAAAGTAGCTGAAGATTGCATCGGGTATCTCTGCCTGTTGTCCTGTCATTCCTGTCCCCACCCGATCATCCTGAGCTTGTAGAAGGACTGGATTCCCACTTTCGTGGGAATAACAGGAAATGTTTAAATTCTCCAACATCAATACCAAACCTGCTGCCCAGCCCTGCGTCTTCTCATAAATGGCATGCATGATTTCTTTGGAAGGCCTCTTTTTGCAGCTCCACAGCTTCTTGGCAATGCCAATACTCTCATCCTCTGTAGTTCTCAGGTCATCCCACCCGAGCATAGTAAAATTATCCGATGCCTGAAGCCGAGCCATAGCAGGCGGTGGATCATTACGGCTGACAATGACGACATTTATACCCTTAGAAATTTCGGAAAGACCATTTTGTATGACCCCGTGTAAGGGTGAATCTGCTGGCGCTTCGTGATAGTTGTCCAGAACTATGACAAACCTACTTTTACTCACCCCCCTTTTAATTCCCCCCTTAGCAAGGGGGGACACAGAGGGGTTAAGCCTGCTGTATAATTCCCTAAAGTAGTTTCTTGTAAATGTTTGAAGACCGGGTAGATATTCAGGTGTTAGCAGCGGCATGGGTTTGCGATAGCGAGGGGCTGCCTGTCTTGCTGCAATACCCATGTAATGGAAAAAAGATGCTATATCTTTGTCACCTTCATCTATCTGATACCAAATACAGGGAAGCCCTCTCTGTTCAATGTAGGTTGAAATGAGAGTGGTCTTTCCAGAACCGGGCGGCCCGCAAACCCAGATAACAGGCCTCTTGCGATAGCGGTCTAAAAGGGCAAAAAGCCTCTTCCTAAGAAATACCCCTGAAAACTCTGGCTGAGTTATCTTGGCAAAAGAAATAGCTTCAGGTTTCATAATGAGCCCTGCAGGGCAATCACATAGGGTTGCCCTTACTATATTATGTTTTTAAACTTTATTATAAACCAGTGAATATTGCGGATTGCCTCACCTTCCCCACCCCTTTTAGAAAGGGAAAATAAAGATAAGGCTGGTCTAATTATTAATTATGCCTTTTGTATTGTCAAGAAAATTCTCATGCCATGATTATCCGTTTGATTAATCGCCTCTTCTTTGGCCTCTGTCTGCTGATTTGATAGGCGTCATGTAATCTTTTATACGCCTCGGTTATTTTATCTTCTGAATTATAATACAACGTTGCTAATCTTTCACTTCTTCTTATTTTATCCCCGACCTTTTTTTCTACCACAATGCCAACTGCAAGGTCAATCCTGTCTTCAATCCTTTCCCTTCCTGCACCAAGTATGCAGGAGGCAATTCCTATTGCTTCTGTATCCATCTTTGAAATATATCCGTTCTTATCACTTAGCAGTTCCTTAGTATATCTTGCGGAAGGCAGCAGCGATGGGTTGTTTATTGCACTAACATCACCGCCATGCAGCCTTATCATGTCTTTAAATCTTTCATAAGCAGAGCCGTCAGACAAATGTCTTTTTAAAATATCCCTGCCTTTAGACACATTATTCACTTTTCTGCCTAATTTAAGCATATATGCGCCGAGCTCTAATGTAATATCAATCAAATCCTGCGGGCCTCTGCCTTTTAGAACCTCTATACATTCCTTTATCTCAAGGCTGTTGCCGATTGCATTGCCGAGCGGCTGATTCATGTCTGTTATCAATGCAACAACATCCTTCCCCATTTTCTTTCCAATAGCAGCCATCACCTTTGCAAGCCTGACAGCATCCTTTTCTTTTTTCATAAACGCGCCGTTTCCTGTTTTTACATCAAGCACAAGGCCGTCTATTCCTTCAGCTAATTTTTTGCTCATTATACTGCTTGCAATCAATGGAATGGATTCAATAGTGCCGGTCACATCGCGTAGCGCATAGAGTTTTTTATCAGCAGGCGCAATATTTTCAGACTGGCCAATCATTGCAACATTTATTTTTTTGAGATTTGATATGAACTCTTCTTTGGTAAGATTCGTCCTGAAACCCGGGATGGATTCTAATTTGTCTAATGTCCCGCCTGTGTGGCCAAGCCCCCTGCCTGACATCATGGGAACAACTACACCAACGGAGGCAATAAGCGGCGCAAGGATTATGGAGACCTTGTCTCCAACACCTCCTGTGCTATGCTTGTCTATCTTTTTTCCTGGGATTAAGGAGAGGTCATACACCTCGCCTGATTTTATCATTGCCTCTGTGAGGAATGCTGTCTCCTCATCATCCATGCCCTGAAAATATATTGCCATCAAAAGGGCAGACACCTGATAATCAGGAATCCCGCCTTTTGTATAGCCATTTACAAAGAAGACTATTTCTTCTTTTGTAAGCTTATTGCTGTTTCTCTTTTTAAGGATGATATCGTAGATGCGCATAGTGATTTATTTTCCTTTAATTATTATCTCTTTGTCAACAAAATAGAAGAAATAAAAATCCGTTGTATTTAATATCAAGAATAGTATAATCTATATCCATGCAAATCCGGGAAATTCTGAAACAAAACCCCCTCGTGCTCGCACCCATGGCCGGGATCACCGACTTTCCCTTGCGCATGATATGCAAGGAACTCGGCGCAGGGCTCGTATTCTCCGAGATGGTGAGCGTTGAGGCGCTGATCCGGGAGCACAAGCGTACCCACAGCATGCTCCATACCGACCCAGCCGAGAGGCCGGTCGTGTTCCAGATCTTCGGCTCCAAGCCCGCATCCATGGCTAAGGCAGCGCAAATCATATCGCGGGGCGAAGTGGATTTCATAGACATCAACATGGGTTGTCCCGCGCCGAAAATCCTGAAGTCCGGCGCAGGCTCTGCACTCCTGCGCGACATCGGACTGGCAAAAGAGATTATGTCCGCCGTAGTAGGAGCATCAAAAGTTCCTGTAACGGTCAAGATTCGTCTCGGCTGGGATTCAACAAATATCGTGGCTGTGGATATTGCCCAGGCAGCGGAATCCATTGGTGTCGCCGCTGTGACCGTGCACGGCAGGACAAAAGTGCAGGGCTTCTCCGGCAATGCGGACTGGAGCATAATCAAGGCTGTAAAAAATTCCGTTGGCATTCCAGTGATTGGGAACGGCGACGTGCGCTCTGGCCATGATGCAAAGAGGATGATAGACGAGACCGGGTGTGATGGCGTCATGATCGGGAGAGCAGCGCATGGATATCCGTGGATATTTCGTGAGGCAAGGCAGTACCTTGAAACAGGCGCCGTGCCTCCTCATCCTTCTCATGAAGAACGGCAGGCAATCATGCTCCGGCATCTGAACGACATGGTCAGTCTACTCGGCGGGAATATCGGCTTGCGCGAGATGCGCAAGCACCTCTGCTGGTACACAAAGGGGCTTCATGGAGGAGCAGAGTTCAGGACAAGAATCAACCATCTGGCAAGGGTAGAGGATGTAAAGCGGGAAATCAGCGATTATTTCGCAAGCTTATCATCCAGCGCCATAGAAGCACAGCAAGTGTAATTAAATTTTAAATTTTTGCCCCATTCAGAGTTTGGACATATCAAGATATCATTTGAAGAACAAAGACATAAATGGCTGCTGAGAGCACGAAAAATGGGGGAGAAAGCAGAATAAGCGGTATAATAAAAAGGTATTACAATCGACACATGAACCAACCATCAAATATGACAGACTATGAAAAAGAGTACAGAGAGTTTTCTTTATCTGTCCCTGAGAGGTTTTCTTTTCCAATTGATGTTTTTGATAAGTGGGAAGACAGGCTTGCACTTTTCTGGACTGATGGGATAACAGAAAAGAGGTTTACCTTTAATGAATTGAAGATACTCTCATCAAAGGGCGCAGGCGCATTTAAAAAGATGGGCGTCAAAAAGGAAGACAAGGTTCTTGTCATGCTTCCGAATA
>JAHFEP010000146.1 GCA_023248415.1 Nitrospirota bacterium | reverse complement strand
ACATATACTATTTCTCTTTGTCTTTGCGTCATAAAGGGCATCATCTGCAAGTTTTATCATTTCTTCATAATTCGCAACCTTTTGGTCGGAATATGTCACTATTCCTATACTTACTGTAATCTTAATGCCGTCTTTAAGTTCTGTATTCTTTGCAAACTGATAACCCTCAACTGTCTTAATAATCCTGTTTGCAACTACCTTAGAGCCCTCGCCGTTTTTCTGCGGAAGTATAACTGCAAACTCGTCACCGCCGTATCTTGCAACAGTATCGTGCTCTCTGACAGAGCCGACAAGTATCATACCGAGCTCTCTTAAAACAAGGTCGCCGATAAGATGGCCGTGGGTATCATTTATGTTTTTAAAGAAGTCAATATCAATGAGCATGCAGGATACCTTCAGGTTATACCTCTCCGAACGTTTAAATTCCTTTTTCAGGCATTCATAAAAATGCCTCCTGTTAAAAAGCTGTGTAAGATGGTCAACGACGCTCAGTTTTTCTAATTCAAGATTCTTTGTCTTCAAATCATCCTGTAAAGCCTTTATCCTTAGAAATACCTTGACCTTTGCTATAAGCTCGTCAGAATTGAACGGCTTGATAATATAATCATCAGCGCCGATATCAAGTCCCCTTATCTTGTCAATAATCTCTCCCCTGATGGTCAGCATTATTACAGGGATGTCTTTTAATTCCCTGTCCTTCTTGATAAGAGACAAGAATTTAAAGCCGTCCATCCGGGGCATGATGACATCGGATATTATTATATCCACCTTTTCCTTTGATAATATCCTGAATGCCTCAATGCCGTCCTCTGCCTCAAGATACACATTAAACAAACGGGCATTTTTTAATATCTCAATCAGGTTTTTTCTTGTCTGCTCAGAATCGTCTATTACTAATATCCTTTTTTCCATATTCAGCCCTTAACCTCTTCTTTATACTCCTGAACTGATTCTTCAATGAGCGCCCCGACATCAAGCACTAAAACAGTCTTCCTGTTTCCAAGCTCAGTTGCGCCGGCAATACCCTGTATGCCGGATAGTATCTTTCCAAGAGATTTTATAACTATCTCCTGCTGGCCAAGAAGGGCATCAACTACAAATCCTATTTTTCTGCTTCCAGAGCCCACCACAACAACGTACATGCTGTCAGGATTTACATCCTTGCTTTTCATTCCAAAGGCATCTTCAAGCCGCAGTATTGGAAGTGTCTTATCTCTTAGCTGTACAACCTCTCTCCCTTCAACTGTCTGAATATCCCTTTTTGTTATCATCAGACTTTCAGATACAGAATTTATCGGCAGTGCAAAGATATCATCTGCAACCTGAACAATCAATGCCTTTAATATCATCAGGGTTATTGGCAGGGTTATAATAAATTTTGTTCCAACCCTTTCTTTTGTCTCAACATCAACCATCCCATTTAGCTTAATAAGGTTTTTTCTAACTACATCAAGGCCGACGCCCCTGCCAGAGACCTCTGTAACAACCTTGCTGGTAGAAAATCCAGGTGTAAATAAAAGGTCTATCGCATCTTTTTCAGTCAAGCTGCTGTTAGGCGCAATCAATCCCTTTTCTACAGCAATATCCTTAACCCTTTTGATGTTGATGCCGCTGCCGTCATCCTCAACCTCTATAACAACATGGCTTCCCCTTTGCATTGCAGAGAGCTTAATTGTTCCTATCTCCTTTTTCCCTGACTTAATCCGCTCTTCCTGTGTCTCAATGCCGTGGTCAACTGAATTTCTGACTATGTGCATAAGGGGGTCTGCAATCTCTTCTATCATCAATCTGTCTAATTCTGTCTCCTCTCCAAAAATCCTGATATCAATAATTTTCCCTGATTCCCTTGACAGTTTCCTTGCCATCCTCGTTAATCTGTCAAACAGATTATTAAGAGGGACCATCCTGACCTCCATCAGGCCTTCCTGTAGCTCATTGAGTTTTTTATCCAACGTCCTTGCTGCCTTCTCCAGTTCAATTGCCCACTCAGAGAACCCCTCTATAACCCTTAAGTTCTTGCTAATATGCGTGATAACAGCCTTGTTTAAAACCAGTTCGCCTACAATATTCAAAAGCCTGTCAAGTCGGCTTATATTTACCCTTACTGTCATGCTCAGGCTTTTAACACTTGACGGAGATTCTGATGCCTGTGCCTCTTCATGCTCGCCTCCTGTTTTTATCTTTTCATTCTTTCTCTGGTATTTTATCTCTCTTATCTTTACATTAGTGCCTGAAAGAACAGATGTAACATAATTTAAATCCTCTTTAGTGCCGATAATCAGCTTAAATTCAATGCCTATATCAGGTGATGCCCCTGATGAGGGAAGGGTTGTAATCACTTCGCCAAAACCTGATACCATTGAATTTATCTGATTTAGGTCTTTATCAAATGTCTCTAAGCTGAAGCCTGCTGTTATTTCAAAGATGTTGGAACCAAGCCTTAGATTTTCTTCAAGGCGGTGATTTTCATACTCTGTCAAAACCTTTAAAACATTTGCATCAAGGTCAAGCTCCTCTAATTTATGCGCAGCAGACTCTTCCGGCTTCTTTTTTAGCAAGTTTTCAATATCAGACAAAAGCCTTGAGGTATCAATATTGTCATTGCCGTCCTTGCTCACCTTCTCTACTAATTTTCTGAGCATGTCAGTGCTTTCAAAGAGGAGTTTTATCACAACGCTTGTGAGCGTCAGCCTGCCCATCCGCATTGAGTCAAGAAGACTCTCTAAGGTATGGCTCAGCTCCGTGATAGTATTAAATCCCATCATCCCGGCAATACCCTTTAAGGTGTGGACGCCCCTGAATATTGCATTGATAATGTCAGGATGGGGAGAAAGCCTGTCCTGCGATTCTTCCATGGTAAGAAGATTCTTGGTGATAACCTCAAGTATCTCTTCTGCTTCAGCTATAAATTCTATATATGGTTCGTCTTTTTTCTTGTCCTTCATATTCATACCTTAGCCAATGATCCTTCTTACTACTGTCTGAAGCTCATCATGCTTAAATGGCTTTGTTATATATTCTGATGCGCCGAGCGCAATGCCCTTTTTTCTGTCTTCTTCGCTTCTCTCTGTTGTAATGATTATAAGCGGGATTTTCTTATAGTTAGGATGAGTTTTGACAAAGTTGACAACCTCAAGGCCGTTTATATCCGGCATATTTATATCAGTAATAATCAGGTCAAACTTTTCTGTTGGAAGCATCTTGAGCGCCTCAAAACCGCTGCCTGCCTCGGTAACTACAAAATCACCCATCTCTTCAATAATTGCCGCAATCATTGATCTCATAGTAGATGAATCTTCAACTACTAAAATCTTTTTACTCATTATCATCTCCTACTGTTTGGTTGCATAAATTAGCGTCTTATGCTTGTCATTCCTGCGAAAGCAGGAATCCAGTCCTTCGACAAGTTCAGGATGCATGGTGAGCCTCTCGCTCATGGTGAGCCTGTCGAACCATGGATTCCCGCTCAAAAACGCTGCGGGAATGACGGAGCTATAACCTATGCAACTAAGTACTATTTTTAATTAACAGACTTTATCTCCTTGAGCTTCTTTTCTAAAACAGCTTTTTCCAATGCAACACCGGCAACCCTCATAAATGCCTCAAGCCCCTCTGTATCCTCTATCTTATTCTTTCCCGGCAGATTGTCGCCATATAATACTGCGATTACCCTTCCTCCGCAGACCAATGGCGATATGAATGCCTCCAGAGGATATGCATCGCCGAGTTCACTCAATAAATAATCATTCCATTTTCCATGTGTTATTTCACCTTTATATGAAATCCTCTTTTCTATTACCTCTTTAATGATAGATGTCTCATTTAAAGGAATCTGTATACTTCTGACCCTTTCATCAGCAGAGCCGTTTAAAAAATTTAATCCAAACTGCCCAAGGCCGCGAACAGTGTCTTTCCCTACAATAAAAACCACTGCCCTGTTCATTATTTCACTTGCAAATCTTAACACCATCAAGGTTGCCTCGCCTGTTCCTGAAGAGCCTGCAAGCTCTTCAATCATTGCAGTTAAAAGAAAAAGGTCTTTTCTTAATGCCTTTTCAACAGGAGCGACAGTTGCTGAAACAGGCTTGCTGCTAATTTCTTTTTTTTCTTCATCCTCCTGAAAAACATCATGTGACTTAACCTCAACCCTTTTTTCCTCGTCCCTGAGCCTTGCTGACTCAAGCAGGAGAAACTGTGTGCTCAAGCCGTTTTTCAGGAATACCATCTCAGGATCATCAATCTTAATATCTATCTTTGAATAATCTTCAAGTTCAAAACTAAACGACCCTGAGGTATATGTAAGCAATTCTCCTATAACATCTTTTATCTGTTTTTTAATTGTATCTTCAATTTGCTCCTCTGTTATTGCGCCCAATCCAAGAAGAATAAGGCCTAAGAGTTTTCTGGGGCTGCTAATTTTCTGAATACGCAGGGCATCTTCCAATGACTCGTTTGACAGAACCCCGCTTTCCAGCAAATAGCTTCCAAGCCTCTTTTTATTCTCCGTGGATGCATAAACAACCTGGCCATGATTAAATACTATTAAACCCTTTCCTTCCTTCCCTCTGATGGTAAGCGTTCCAGTTCTTCTGCTCAGGTTTAATATCTGAAAGATATCAGAAAGGCTCAGGTCATCAAGCTTACCCTCTAAACTCATAATAGCTATGCCTCAATCTTAAAGTTATAGTCTTCTATAACAGTATTTGCCAGCAGTTTCTCGCACATCTTTTTAACATCCTTCTCAACTGTCTTTTTTGTCCCTTTTGTAAGCTTAATCTCAAAATATTTACCAGCTCTAACATCTTCAATATTTTTAAAGCTAAGGGAGTTTAGTGCCTTTTGTATTGTCTTGCCCTGCGGGTCTAAAACCCCTTTTTTTAATGTTACAAATATCTTTGCCTTCATTGCCTCTCCTCATCCTTCTCTAAAAATTCTTTTAAATATATAATCTATATTTTTCAGGTGGTGCTTTAAATCAAAACATTCCTCTATTTCTTCGTCGTTAAGATAATTTTTAAACTCCCTGTCCTTTTTGAGCAGCTCCTTAAATCCTCCTTTTCCTTCCCACACATTCATTGCATTTCTCTGGACTATTTTATATGCATCATCCCT
Organism: Nitrospirota bacterium; assembly: GCA_023248415.1. GTDB lineage: Bacteria > Nitrospirota > CAKKRA01 > 9FT-COMBO-42-15 > 9FT-COMBO-42-15 > 9FT-COMBO-42-15. Next base: position 2,141 of record JAHFEP010000146.1, on the reverse strand, counting down.
TTTTAGCCCTTTATTCACCAGCTCAAGAAGCATCCTTTCTGAGAAGACAAGACCCTGCGTTTTATTTAAATTAATGAGCATATTTTCAGGATACACTTTAAGGGAGTTTATTAATGAGGTGAACTTAACAAGCATATAGTTAATCAGGATGGTGCTGTCAGGGATAATTACCCGTTCAACTGATGAGTGGCTGATATCCCTTTCATGCCAGAGCGGGATATTTTCTAAGGCAGCGATTGCATTCGCCCTGACAATCCTTGCAAGTCCGGAGAGGTTTTCGCAGGTAATAGGATTTCTTTTGTGCGGCATTGCTGACGAACCCTTTTGTCCCGCTGTAAAAAACTCCTCAGCCTCTAAGACCTCTGTTCTCTGCAGATGTCTTATCTCTATTGCAAATTTATCTATGGAGCTGGCAATTAAAGATAGTGTGAGAAGATACTCTGCATGCCTGTCCCTTTGAATTATCTGCGAGGTTGCAGGATCTGGTTTTAATCCGCTCTTTTTGCAGACATACTCCTCAACAAAGGGGTCTATATTTGCAAAGGTGCCGACAGCGCCTGATACCTTGCCAAAGCTGATTACATCCTTTGCCCTTTTCATTCTTTCATAATTTCTCTTTGTCTCTTCATACCACAAAGCAAGCTTAAAACCAAAGGTAATCGGCTCGGCGTGTATGCCATGGGTTCTTCCAATCATTACTGTGTCTTTATGCTCAAACGCCCTCTTTTTTAAGACAGACAGCAGTTTTTCTAAATCATTCAGGATAATATCCGCTGCCTCTTTCATCAGAATAGCAAGCGATGTATCAAGCACATCTGATGATGTCAGCCCGATATGGAGAAACCGCGAATCCTCGCCGACCTTTTCAGCAACAGCGCTCAGGAAAGAGATTACATCATGCTTCGTCGTCTTTTCTATCTCATTTATCCTGTCAATATTAAAGCCTGCCTTTCTCTTTATATTAGCAACTGCCTTTTTTGGAACCTTGCCAAGTTCAGCAAGGGCCTCAACTGCAAGCACTTCAACAGAGAGCCACTTGTCAAATTTATTCTTCTGCTCCCATATATTCTTCATTCCTGATAGGGTGTATCTGTCAATCATTTTTTATAATCCTTCCTCCAGCCTGTGTATTAGATAGGCAGGCAGCCTCTCATCCCTCATCTTTGCCTGCGCCTTTTTTATGTCATAAGAAAGCCTCTTAATCCTCACCCTCCCTTCATCAGTATCGTATACTGCATAGGCTGAATCTGGGTTGCCGTCCCTCGGCTGACCGACGCTTCCAACATTTATAATATATCTTGCATCCGCCATAATAGTAACTGACTCCCCTCTTTCAACATAACATCGCTTGTCATTTCCAAGTACAATTATAACAGGCTGGTGAGAATGGCCTATAAAACAGAGCTGCTGTTTAAAAAAATTAAAGTTTTCAAGTGCGTCAAAAAGGGTTGTTATATAATTCCATTCGTGAGGCTTATTTGGTGTTGCATGAACCAGAGTCATATTCTCCATCTCTGGAGTTACAAGGGGCATCCTCTTTAAATACTCTGCATTTTCTGCTTTTAATTTCATTTCAGTCCATTCTATCACTGTCTTTGCATACTTATTAAAATATGAAATATCCGTATAGCCTATTACTGCATAATCATGATTTCCTGCAACAACAATATCTGTAAGCCTTCTTAACCGTTCAATACATTCATTAGGGTTCGGGCCGTAGCCGACAATATCCCCTAAAAAAAGTACCTTATCCGTGCCTTCTTTCTGCAAATCCTTTTCCACTGCATCAAAGGCCTCTAAATTACTGTGAATATCTGAGATAATGGCGTAGCGCACTTTTTATGAGTCCAGAATCTCCTTAAGTTTTATCTCCAGCTCAGTATCACCCCCCTTACTAAGGGGGGACACAGAGGGGTTAAAAAAATTTACATATATGTCATCAATTTTTCTTAATTCAGAAAGCATTAACTTGAGAACAGCAGAAGCTTCAAGGCTTGAATAACCTGACCCTAAAATCTCTATGGTAAAGCTTTTTATATTAATGCCATCCAATTTCTGGGCAAGTGATTTTGTTGTATTTCTTACAGCAGCAGAATCAAAATTTTCTCTTTTACCCATGCCCAATAAAAGGACATTTCTTG
>JAHFEP010000145.1 GCA_023248415.1 Nitrospirota bacterium | reverse complement strand
AGTATTCCTGCAATCAGCAAAATGGTGATAATGAGGTTTTTTTGTTTAATGTTCATATACTTAATTCAGCCTTTTTAACTACATTCACGTGTAGTATAAAATAGGGACTGTTGTTTATGCTCATAATTGTCAAGGTATTCCTGTAATAACGCTTTTCAGTCATTTCTTATATTTTTCTTTGATGCTGTCCTTGTCCAGCCTTTTTTCTATCACGCTTGATGATACTTGAAATGCCTTCCCCAAATGTTCAATTATCAATTCCCATGTAAAATCCCAGTTTTGCTCAAGGGAAATCTTCTTGCCTTTTATTCTCTTGACAAATTCGCTGGTATGCTTTATCAGACTTCCCCTCGGAACGAGGACTAAGCCGGCAAAGGCATATCCCTGATACTCAAGCCAGCCATGTTCTTCTTCTGACAAGGAGTTAATAAATTCCTTCCATCCGGCTATTGAAGAAAACCGATTAGCGTTGTATAAATTCCTATGCAAAACAATATGGCCAATTTCATGGGCAAGCGTAAACCGGTAGCGGTTGAGATAGTCAGTGTATACATACTCATCAACATAGATATTTTTTAAATCGCTGGAAGTAAAGCCTTCCACCTCAAATTCCCGCTGCAACCCAAGAACAGGAACGATATTTATGTTAAAGTCAAATTCTACTATTTCTTCAATAGGTACGGGAATGGCGCCGGAAGGGTTGTAAGCACTTAAAAATTCATCGGCTTTTTTGCGCAAATCTTCATAACTGTGGACAGGGATTTTAACCATAGGCTATGCCTTGCGTATCAACTGAACCAGCTCGTCAAGTTTTTTCTCTGAGATTTTCTTGCCCCTAAGCGTTCTGAATAAAATCGGCAGTTTTACGGCAACAGCCTCATCTTCAAGCAAATCTTCGGGTATCCGGCCGGATTCAATATGCGCCAGATCAAAAAATTTGTACCAGTCGTCAGTGCCTTTCTTTATGTTAAAGTAGCCCGCATATTCCTCAAGCTTGTCGCTTCCCTGTGGAGGCGGCATAAGCCCCCGTTCAAGCTTGCTGATATTACCCGGGTCAAGCTTGTTAGCCGCACAGAACTGACGCAGGGTCTTTCTAAGCCCTATTCTCTTTTGCTTGAAAAACTCGCCGAATGTTAATTTAGTCTGCATCATACAGGCGCCCCCTTTCATAACATTATGTTGTAATAATATTACAACATAGGCTCGCTTTTGTCAAGCAAAATTTGGAGAGGCATACAAAATCCTCTGCAATCCTTATCAAACTCCCTGCATTAAATCACAGTTGTTATGGACTGTCAAGATGATTGAAACAGTAGGCTGGTCTTGCTTTTTGCTGTTATTACAACGACGGGATTACTCCTCTTTGTGGCTGAGTGTTTTATACTGCGCACTCCGCTCTCTGACAATGAAGCCGATTTTTTTCTTTTCTTGAATGTTTCATTGTTTTGAACCGGTGACAAATTGTCACCTGTTGTTTCCGTTCTTCAACATTCTGTTTTTAGTCACTCCGTTTTAGAGAGCGGTGTCATTCCTTAATCGCTGTTACAATCTTATGCTTCTTCAACCACCTGTGAATAGACTTCCTGTCAACGCCTGCGAGCTTTGCTGCCTTTGATATGTTCCAGTCGCATCTTTTAAGGAGCTCAATGAGGTATTCCTTTTCAAATGATTCAAGCCACTTTTCCTTTGCCTTCTTAAACTCAAGGCCTTTGGATGAAATCTCATGCCTCTCCACCATTACATCTGCGATCTTTTCTTTAATGTAATCTGGCAGGTCGTTTGCTGTTATTGTATCACCCTCGCAGAATGAGACAGCCCTTTCAATTACATTCTGCAATTCCCTTACATTCCCAGGCCAGTGAAAGCCTTCGAGCAACCTCATTGCCTCAGGCGAGATTCTTGTAATAGGCTTTTTATTCAGATTTGCAAAGTGCCTTAGATAATGATATGCAATCAAGGATATGTCGCCATGCCTGTCTCTTAATGGCGGCAGGTTTATTGTAATAACATTAATTCTGTAATAAAGCTCTTCCCTGAACTCCTTTTTCTTTATTGCCTCCTTCAGGTCTCTGTTTGTTGCAGATAGCAGGCGCATATCAACATCTATGAGCTTCCTTCCGCCTATCCGCCTGAAATTTTTTTCCTGAAGAACGCGCAGCAGCTTTGCCTGAAGATTGGTGCTCAAGTCTCCAATCTCATCAAGAAAAAGTGTCCCGCTGTTCGCAAACTCTAACAATCCGGGCCTTGTTATGTGCGCGCCTGTAAATGAGCCCTTCTCATGTCCAAACAACTCGCTCTCAAGCAGGTTCTCTGGCAGGGATGCGCAGTCAACTGGAACAAATGCTGATTTCATGCGGGTGCTGTTAATATGGATGCACCTTGCAATCAATTCCTTGCCTGTGCCGCTCTCGCCAAGAATCAGGATATTCGCCTCGCTCTTTGCAATCTTTTTTACAATCTCAAGCACGGCTCTTATAGCCTCGCTTGTGCCAATGATATTCTCAAAGTTATAGGTGCTCTCAAGCTGCATCCTGAGGTTTCTGTTTTCTTCAACAAGCATCTTCTGATTTAATGCCCTTTCAATTACAACCCTGAGCTGCTCTGCTGAAAAGGGCTTCTGTATATAATCAAATGCCCCTTCTTTTATTGCCTCAACAGCAGACTGGACTGTTGCATAGCCTGTTAAGAGGATGACAATTATCGCAGGGTCTATCTTCTTTACCTCTTTTAAGACATCTATGCCATCTTTCTTTGGCATCTTTAAATCCGTCAAAACAATATCAGGCCTCTCTGTGCCAATACGCTCTATTGCCTTCTCAGGGTCATTTTCAGTAAGGCACTCATAGCCCTGTTTTTTTATTATTCTCAAACAGTTTTCCAAGAAGTCCTGTTCGTCGTCTATAACGAAGATATTGTTCATTTTAGCTTCCCTTATATATCTCTGCCACAGTTGGAATGGTTATTATAAATGCTGCCCCTTTGCCAAACTCACTTTTAATTTCTATCTTTCCATGATGCTCTTTGATTATCCCATAGCTAACAGCAAGACCAAGCCCTGTGCCTTTTCCAACATCCTTTGTTGTAAAGAACGGGTCAAATATCCTGCTCAGATTCTCCTTTGGTATTCCGCATCCTGTATCAGAAACCAAAATTTGAACAAAGTAGTCATTTCTGAATTTCTTTCTGCTTTCAACAATTATCCTTCCGCCCCTTTCTGTTGCATCAAGGGCATTGTCAATAAGATTCACCATTGCCTGTTCCAATTTCTGCGCATCACCCATTATCGGTGAAAGGCCATTATAAAACCGCTTTTCCATCTGCACACCTTTTTGCAGGGCAATCCTGTCAAAGAGTATTACAGCCTTTTCAAGTATGTCATTAATATTTATCTGCTCAAGCTTAGAATCCTTTGACGTCTGCCGAGAAAAGGCAAGGAGACCGCCTACAATCTTTGAGACCCTCTTTGCATGCTCGCTGATTACCTTTAAATCATTCATTATCTCCTTGCCGACCTTTTTTTCTGCTGCCTCCATCTCTAAGCACTCAATCCTGTTTAAGATAATGCCAATGGGGTTATTTATCTCATGGGCAACGCCTGCAGCAAGTTTGCCTGTTGCTGCCAATTTCTCTGTCTGGATAAGGTGTACCTGCGTATCCTGAAGCTCCTTTGTCCTGTCATGAACGCGGGATTCAAGCTCTTTTGTCCACTGCTCAAGCTCCTGGCAGGAGCGGCTCAGGTTCTGCGCCATTTGATTAAATCCAGCAGCAAGCTCTCCTATCTCATCACTGCTCCTTACATCAACAAATTTATCAAAACTGCCTGCCCCGACATCCTTAATATGCTGGATAACATCTCTTACCGGATCTGCCACTATCTTTTTTAATGCCAGTCTTATAATAATAGCTGTTGACAATATTGAGACTAAGGCAATGAAAATAATGCCTGCTATATTTTTATTTTGACTTGTAACAGAGAGGGCAATAAAGAGCGAAAATGCTGCTATAAGAATAAGAAGGTTTAGACCCAATATTTTATTCACGAGGCTTTTTTTAAACATCTCTATTTTTTCTCAGCCCCTCCGCCATTGCAGTTGCAAAGAATTCTGATATAGGAAATTATATCCCACACATCATCTTCCTTTAATGCATTTCTCCATGATGGCATTAATTCAGAAAGGCTTGTATTCTTTCCGCCATACCATATTATGCCGTAAAGCTCTGCGTCTGTCCTTTTGGACATCGCCTCCTTGTTTGTATGGTCTGCCGGCCTTGTATCAAGGGCATCTCCTTTTCTGCCGCTGCCGTCCCCTTTTATGCCATGACACTGGGTGCAAAATGATTGATAGAGCCTTCTGCCGTTTTCCTGATTCCCTCTCTGGGCAGCATCAGCAGCAATAATAAAAATAAAAAACAATATTAAAAAAAACAAAACGCCCTTTTGCATTTCTCCCCCTCACCAAAACATTCTTGATTATAGTGTGCTGTCCGTAACACTTATTTAGTGTCATTCCCGCAACGTTTTTGAGCGGGAATCCATGGTTCGACAAGCTCACCATGAACGAGAGGCTCACCATGCATCCTGAGCCTTCGGCGTGAGCTCGGTCAAACGCTTGTCGAAGAAATGGATTTCTGCTTCTGCAGCAGATGCCCCTATTGCTAAATCTGGACTATTCCCCTTTGACTTCTTTAAACACCTCTATAATCTTTGGCGAAACATATACTGGGTCAAGCTCCATCTTTGGGTCAAGCTCCAAGGCCTTTTTAAACTGTCTCTTTGCCTCATCCTTCTCTTCCTTTGCAACATATGTATATGCCAAGAACCTGTGTGCCTTGAGCATATCCTCTTTTTCTTTAAGTCCCTTTTCCAATGCTGTATTTATCTCAGCAACAGCCTCATCATATCTGCCTTTAAAATAGCTCTCCATTCCCTTTTTTAAAAACTGCTGCCCTTCTTCTTTCTGCGGAGTTTCTGTCTTTGCAATCTCCTTTTTTTCTATATTATTTTTTGAGACAGGCTTTTCAGACAGAGCCTTTACAACCTTTTTTTCATCTGTCTTTTTTGCCTTACTCTCAATTATCTCTAAGTCTGCAATCGGTATGATGAGCTTCTGCCCCGGCTCAAGCGTCTTTGGGTCAGAAATAAAATTATAAGATGCAATCAGCGTGTATTTTTTGATATCGCCGTAAAATTTCTCTGCAATGACAGCCAACGTCTCTCCTTTTTTAACGGTATAAGGAATCTTTGCAGGAATCTTTATTATCTGGTCTATTGATACTGCCTTTGGGTCTTTAATATCGTTTATCTCCATCAGGAGCCTATATCTATCCTTGTTGTCAAGAAATTTTTTTGCAATCAATGCAAGACTGTCCCCCTTTTTAATCTTATACTTAAGGCTTTTTGGGATTGCAAGTTTTAAACCAGCCTCAATCTTTTTTGGATTTGGGATATTGTTATACTCAGAAAGGATAATATATCGCTCATCGCTTCCATAATATCTCTTTGCAATACCTGTAAGGCTCTCGCCCTCTTTTACAGTGTGGGTGACAACTGCTGCAAAGAGTGTAATGGAAGATGCAAATATTAAGATCGCGGCAGTAACTATCAATATTGATATGTTACCGCTCGTGGTGAGCCCTTTGACATGCCAACTGTTCATCCTGAGCTTGTCGAAGGATGCGGTTACCTTTTTACATTGTTTGACTATCCGTTTTGTAATATATCTCATCTCTTTTCTACTTTCGGCTCAAGCCTTACAACAATCTCCCTTGTCTCGTTTTCCTTGATATTTACCTTTCTTGTTACAGATGGAAAATTAGGATGTGAGAATGTTATCTTATGCTCGCCAACAGGCAGCTTTATTATCTTTGATGTCGGCGTTGTCTCAACATACTCGCCGTCTATATATATCTTTGCCCATGGATATGCCAATACCTTAATGCCTCCGGCAGGCGCCTCCTGTTTTTGTTCAGCCCCTATGCCTGCCATGTCTTTTAATTTGTCAATTACAGTGGGTCCTGTCTTTTTCTCTTCAACAGGGCTTTCTTCTTTTTTCACTTCATCCTGTTTTTCAGGCACAGGCTTCTGAACAGGCGCTTCTATTTTTTTATCAGTTGCCTTTACAGACTCATCCTTTGGCTGCTGCTGCGGCAGAGGAGCCGTTTCTCTTTTCTCAATAGCCTTATTAGCATCAGTTTCAACTGCCTTCTCATTTTTCACCTTAACGGTAAGTGAGAAATATAAAATCAGCATGATTATTCCAAAGGCAATAACAGCAGCAGCCTTTACAGGCTGTGCAATCAGGAGTTTAATGCCCTTTCTCTCCCACGGGGCTGTCTGGCTCTTTAGTGGCCTTTTAAATAATGAGAAGTCTATATACTCTTTTAGGACATCTTCATATCTCTGCTTTTTTGTTGCCGCATGCCTTGCCAATGCATCCCGCACCTCTGCCATGCTTTTATACCGCTTGTGCTGTTTTTTCTGAAGGCACCTTGAAATTATCCGCTGCAACCCGAAAGGTATCTCTGTGTTCAGCCTCTTTGGCGGAACAGGCTTCTTTGTCAGAATCTTATAAATCACCTTTTCATCAGTATCTTCAACAAAGGGCTTTTTTCCTGTAAGCATCTCATACATAACAATCCCAAAGGAGAATATATCCGATGCCTCAGTCAGCTTATCTCCCCTTACCTGCTCTGGCGACATATACGCAGGCGTGCCAAGAACAATACCTGCCTGTGTAAGGTGAGAGCCTGTTGTGTCCATTATATGTGCAATGCCAAAGTCCGCAAGCTTTACTATCCCCTTTTTTGATACAATAATATTTCCTGTCTTTATATCCCTATGCACAATCTTCCTCTGATGTGCAAAATCAACAGCATCGCTTATCTGTATTGCAATTATAAGGGCTATCTCAATGGGCAGCCTCCCGCATCTTTCAAGAACAGTTTTTAAATCAACACCGTCAACATATTCCATTGCAAGGTAGTATGTATTCCTGTCATTCCAGAAGTCGTATACCTGGACAATGTTTGGATGATTCAGTGATGCTGCTGCCTTTGCCTCTCTCTTGAACCTCTCCACAAGCTCCCTGTCATCCTTTAGCGAGGAATGCAGCTCCTTTATGGCAACTATCCTTTCTAATGATGTATGCAGGGCCTTATAAACAACTGCCATGCCCCCTCTGCCGACCTCCTCAATTATCTCGTAGTTCCCAATCCGTTTTCTCATAATTTATCTATTTTAAGCCATAAGAGACCATAAGTCAATAAAAGGAAAAGACCCGGCGGTTACTATTTACTCTATATCTGCAAGGCAGCAGCAGTGCATTAAGCGGCAATTCAATTCTGCATTTATTGCAAAA
>JAHFEP010000317.1 GCA_023248415.1 Nitrospirota bacterium | reverse complement strand
TACTTGGGGCGATGGCAGCGCGGGAATTGGCATAACCGGAGAAACATACTGGGGGCGGGATCAAGGAACCCCAAATCCTCCAAGCACAACCTTAGATGGCCTTACAAATGACAGCCGCTTGTATATTGTCAAGAATGCACTCTCATGGCTTATACCAAACTCATCTGCTGAAGGGATACGATTTGCATTATCCCGCTATCATCAGAATCAAGGAAATCAGATAAACACGAATGCGGCCTGGTACCGCAAATCCCCATATACCAGTACCACTACAAACAGATTAACCCTGAACTACGCCTTTAATACTTGTGATGACAGCGCCACCGCCAGTAACACAGGCAAGCTTCTGGTGGATTTCCCCACGATAACACAAGCAACAAATAGTAATCATACCAGTATTCTTCAGTGGATAGACCATACTGAGGATTATGGAGCTGGAAATTATGAGCTCCGTGCTGATGGGGCCACACCAATTGGAGGCATCCTTACATGGGCGAATACCTTCCTAACAAGCACTCAAACTGCTGATATTGCTAATGGTATTGCCTGCCGAAAGCATTATGTTATTCTTTTAACTGATGGCAATGAAACTTGCGGGGGTAATCCTGTTGCCGCTGCCCAGACTCTGCATGATAATGGATTCAATGTCTTTGTTATTGGATTTGCAATTCAGGGCGGGCAGGCCAATATTAATGCAATTGCAGCGGCAGGCGGCACAACTACAGCATTTTTTGCCAATAGTCAAGCGCAACTTCAAAGTGTTCTTCAGAGTATTATTGGAACTATTCAATCAGAAAATATATCTACTACAGCACCTGTTATAATGCCGCGTACGGATAGTAATAGCAAATACTTTTATATGACTAATTTTAAACCTGTAGAATATCACCAGTGGGAAGGGAGAATCCTTGCATATACAATAAATAATGCTACCGGTTTTCCAGAAGCGACTCCCCTCTGGGATGCAGGAGAGATACTGGGTGGAATCTATCAAACAACATCAGCTTACGGCACCATTATTTCTGCTAACAGAAGCATCTGGACAGTTGATAGCACTATTACAGCAGGCCTGAACAATTTTGCTTTAAGCAATGAAACTTTTTTACGATCACTCTTGGGTTACGGAGCTGATACTGACTTTGTTAATACTGAGCGATTAATAAATTTTGTAAGAGGCAAAGATGCCTTTGCTGAAAATAGTAATGACACCACTCAAGACCGATGGAAATTAGCAGATATATATAACTCAACTCCAATAGAGGTAAGAGCTTCGGCCAACTATTATGTTGATAATAGTTATCCAACATTTAAAAATACCTATAGAAACAGAAGGCTTATGCTCTATGCAGGAGGCAATGACGGAATGCTTCATGCCTTCTCTGCAAGGGATGGATTAGAGAGGTGGGCATTTATTCCACCTGATTTATTAGGTAAATTAAAGAATATGGTCTCTGCTACACCGAATCAATCAATAAGCCAATATTATGTAGATATGCCGCCAATGGTGGATGATGTTTATATAAATGGTCCCGGTGGAACCATATGGAGGACTGTTCTTTTAGGCGGTGAAAGGCAGGGTAACCATGGTCTCTTTGCCCTTGATGTTACAAATCCAGCATCCCCGGTTTTCTTATGGAATCTGTCACACGACCTTAGCATCTCAAGCATAAAATATTGGCAGAGCAATGGAACACTTAATACATACGATTATACTGATTATGTTAATGCAAATACAAGGTATAGAGATTATAAAGGATTAGGTGAAACATGGTCTGTGCCTGTTTTTGGAAGAATAAAAGATAGCAGCGGTGATGTCTTTGCCCTATTCTTTGGAGGCGGCTATAACGCTGTTAATGCTGGTGTCGGCAACAAGGTCTTTGTATCAAAGGTAGAGGATGGGGCTATTCTTAAAGCTTTTGATTTAGGAGACTCTGCTGGAGACGGCATAAAAAATATGGCAGTAAGCACGCCTGCCTTATCATTTGAGGATGCCACTGGTAAATCATATATACAGTTTATGTATATCGGGGACCAGGAGGGGCAGATGTGGAAGATGGATGTAAGGAACACAGACCCAAGCAACTGGACTAACTGTGTCTTTTTTGACGCCCTTGCAGACAGCACAAATGAACGATATATCAATACAACCCCGGAACTCTCATATAGTAGTGCAAAACAGTTATGGGTTTATTTTGGCACAGGGGACATTTATAATCCTGAAAGAGTCACAACTACAATGGATAACAGGTTCTTTGGTATCCTGGATGAAAATGTGCTGCTTGATTATGGCATCAGCAACGGGGCATGTCCTTCACCTCAAATAACTTTTTCTAGCCTAAGTAATGTAAGTGATCAAGGTGTGAGTTGGGCTGCAAACAGAAAAGGATGGTATGTTGATTTACAGAAGGGTAATGGCGAAAAGGTTATGGGCTCAACAGTATTTAAAGGGGTAATCTTCTTTACAACTTATGTGCCAAATAATAATAATAGCTGCGATAGAGGAGATGCCTATCTTTATGCACTAAAAGCTTTTACAGGCGGGGACCCTCCTACATGGCTGACAAACGGTACCACAAATACTAATAACCAAAAGATATTGTGGCTTGGAAAAGGCCAGCCTTCATTACCTGTTATTCGCAAGATTGGCAACCG
>JAHFEP010000144.1 GCA_023248415.1 Nitrospirota bacterium | reverse complement strand
CTTCTTTTTTATATGCTCCCTTATAAATTTATGAACCTCCTGCGCCTGTGCTGGTGTTGCAGTCTTTCCTGTTCCTATTGCCCAGACAGGTTCATAAGCTAAAACAACCTTTTCTATCTCATTATCAGAAAGCCCGGCGAGCCCAGCCTGCAATTGCGTCTCAATTACCTTCATCGTCTTATTGGCTTCCCTCTCCTTCAGGTTTTCTCCTATGCAGACTGTTGGAGTAATATCAAACTTTAACGCAGTCTTAAGCTTTTTGTTTACTGTTTCATCTGTCTCGCCAAAATACTGCCTCCGCTCAGAATGGCCGATGATGCAATGGCTGCATCCTGCGCCCTTGAGCATAACCGGAGAAATCTCGCCTGTAAAAGCGCCCTTTTCCTCCCAGAACATGTCCTGCGCAGAGATTTTTATCTTTGTATCTTTTACAGCATCAGCCGCAGCAGAAAGCGCAGTAAATGCCGGGGCAATGATTATCTCAACATCTTTGACATCCTTTATCAGCTTTATAAATTCAGAAAAGAATGCCAGCGCCTCAGATGCAATTTTGTTCATCTTCCAGTTGCCGGCTATAATGGGGGTTCTCATGGTTTCCTGTCTGCTAATGCTGTAAGCCCGGGCAGCGGACTTCCTTCAAGAAGCTGAAGTGCTGCACCTCCGCCTGTTGATATGAATGAGAAACTCTCTGAAACCCCTGCCCTGTGTGCTGCAAGCGCAGTATCTCCGCCGCCTACAATGGTTGTTGCATAGGAATCTGCAACAGCGCGGGCAACAGCGGTTGTGCCGCGGCTAAAGGCATCCATCTCAAAAACACCCATCGGCCCGTTCCATATTATGGTCTTTGCATTGGTCAATGCCTCTGTAAAGAGTTTTACAGACGCTGGGCCTATATCAAGCGCCTTCCATCCCTTTGGTATCTCCTGCATGGTAACTATCATTGTCTCAGCGCCTGCATCCATGCTTCTGGCAACAACACAGTCTACAGGGATATAGAACTTTACCCCCCTGTCCTGCGCCTTTTTTCTGATTTTATTTGCAAACTCAAGCATGCCCTCTTCAACAAGAGAATCCCCAACCTCGTAGCCCATTGCCTTTATGAATGTAAAGGCCATGCCTCCGCCGATGATTACCTTGTCAACCTTCCCGCCAAGGTTTTCTATTACGCCGATTTTTCCAGAGACCTTTGCGCCACCGAGCACAGCCACAAATGGACGAACAGGGTTTGCTACTGCGCCCTCAAGATAATCAATCTCCTTTTTCATTAAAAACCCTGCAACAGAAACAGGGACATATTTGGTTATACCTGCTATAGATGCATGGCTCCTATGCGCAGCGCCAAAGGCGTCATTTACATATACATCTGCAAGCTTTGCCAGCGCCTTTGAAAATCCCTCGTCATTTGACTCCTCGCCAGGATGAAATCTCAGATTTTCAAGGAGCAAAACATCCCCTGCCTTCATCTTTGATACTATCTTCTCAACCTCCTCGCCGACGCAGTCATTTGCAAATATCACCTCTTTGTTGAGAAGCCTCTTTAGCCTCTTTGCAACTGGAGCAAGGCTGAACTGCTCAACCCTTTTTCCTTTTGGCCTTCCAAGATGGGAGCATAGAATAACCTTGGCGCCTTCATCTATAGCATGATTGATTGTTGGGAGTGTGCATCTAATCCTTGTATCGTCTGTAATGTTCTGATTGCCGTTTAAAGGAACATTAAAATCCGCTCTTATAAAAACCCGCTTTCCCTTAATGTCAACCTCTTCTATTGTCATCTTGTTGTTGAGATACATCTCTTTGCTCCTGAAAAATTCAAAAATTAAATATCAAAAATTAAAATTACAATGCAAAATTTAAAAATAAAGAACAAACAACTTAAAGGTTTTTGAATTTTAATATGTCATTTTGCATTTTTATTTTTGCATTTTTATTTATTTATATTCCCTTCTTCCCCATATACAGTATCAGGTCTCTTAATCTTGAAGCATATCCCCACTCATTATCATACCATGAAATAACCTTTACCATCCTCTTTTCAATAACCTTTGTAAGATTAGCGTCAACTATGGATGAATGAGGATTATTGTTAAAATCTACTGATACAAGCTCCTCGTCTGAGTATGCGAGTATGCCCTTTAACGGACCTTCAGCAGCCTTTTTTAGCGCAGCCTTTACCTCATCCTCTGTAACATCCTTTTCAACCTCGCATACAAAATCAACAACAGAGACATTTGCTGTCGGAACCCTGATGGCCATGCCATCCACCTTGCCTTTTAATGACGGGAGGACAAGACCCACTGCCTTTGCAGCGCCTGTTGTTGTTGGTATCATGGAGACTGCTGCTGCCCTTGCACGACGGAGGTCTTTATGCGGAAGGTCAAGGATTTTCTGGTCATTTGTATATGAATGGATAGTTGTCATTAGCCCGCGCTTTATGCCAAAGTTATCAAGCAGCACCTTTGCAACTGGCGCAAGGCAGTTTGTTGTGCAGGAGGCATTGGATATAATATTGTGCTTCTTTGGGTCATAGTCATTTTCATTTACGCCCATTACAATGGTCAAATCAGGCTCCTTTGCCGGAGCAGATATAATAACCTTTTTTGCGCCTGCAGTAATATGCTTTGATGCGCCTGCCTTGTCTGTGAATTTGCCTGTTGATTCAATAACAATATCAACCCCCATATTCTTCCATGGAAGCGTCTCAGGCTCTTTTACTGCAAGTATCTTTGACTCCCTGCCATTTACAATTATTGAACTCTCTTTTACCTCTATCTTTGCATCAAAGATGCCGTGCACAGAATCGTATTTTAAAAGATGCGCCAGCGTTTTAGCATCTGTCAAATCATTGATAGCAGCAATCTCTATCTCCTTATTGCCAAGACATGAGCGAAAGAAATTTCTTCCTATTCTTCCAAAGCCGTTTATTCCCACTTTTATAGCCATTTGTTCCTCCTTGTTTTATAGAAAGCTCATTATATAATCTATTGATAAATTTAATAAATCTTTGAAGCTAAGCTGGAAGGCTTAATTGATTTTTATGTGAAAAATTATAGCTTTAGGCACAATAAAAGTCAATTGAAAAATTAATTATGAGAGGGCCTGAAAAAGCACGGCACGATAGTAAATCAGAAGGATAATGCCGAATATGATGCGATACCAGGCAAAGGGCATAAAATTGTGGTGTGCAATGTAATGAAGCAAAGCCCTTACTGCAATAAAGGCGCTTACAAAAGCAGTTGCAAAACCTACTGCAAATACACCAATATCATGACTATGAAGCAGATGCCAGTGTTTATATAAATCATAAAATGTTGCGGCAAACATGGTGGGGATTGCAAGGAAAAATGAGAACTCAGTAGCTGTCCTGCGAGATAAGCCGAAAAGCATGCCGCCAATAATAGTTGCGCCTGCGCGTGATGTCCCTGGGATTAGAGAAAGCACCTGTGCAAAACCAACCTTCAAGGCATCCTTCCAGTTCATGCTGTCTATATTCTCTATGCTGGGGACAATCGGACGCCTTTCCACAAGGAAAATAATTATGCCACCTGCAATAAATGCAATGGCTACTGAAAGCGGCTGGAATAGATATGCTTTTATTGTCTTTATCAGCAGAATGCCGATAATCGCAGCAGGCAGAAAGGCAATAAAAAGATTAATAACAAAGCCCCGTGATTGGCTGTTGTTCGGCAGGCTGAAAATGACTTTACCCAAGCGGCTGCGATACTCATAGCAAACAGCAAGTATTGCGCCAAGCTGTATGGCAATCTCAAACACCTTGCCGACCTCGTCATTAAAATTCAGAAGGTCGCCGGCAATAATCAGGTGCCCTGTGCTGGAAATCGGCAGAAACTCTGTAAGCCCCTCTACAATGCCGAGGAGAAAGGCTTTAAAAAGAATTAGTAAATCCATTATCTTTCTTTCTAATCCATCCTGAAAAACTGCGTGGGTTTGCTTGCATCTGAGAGCTTTGTTGGTTCAGAACCCCTTTTAAACACCTCTATCACAGGATTCTTTGTATTATCTGTTGCAAGCAGGCCGTTTTCAGGGTCTATCCTTGTAAACACAATATCCTCTGGTATTGTAAAGGACTCCTCTGGAATCTGATTTAAGGCTGTCTTCATAAAGTCTATCCAGATTGGAAGGGCTGCACGCGCGCCTGCCTCACCTGCTCCGAGGCTCTTTCTGTCATCAAAACCTACCCATACACCTACAACAAGATTTGGCGTATAGCCAATAAACCATGCATCTGTAAATTCATTTGTTGTGCCTGTCTTTCCTGCAAGCTGCCTTCCCAGAGTCTTTGCCCTCTGGCCTGTGCCGTATTGGATAACATCCTCAAGCATGTTTGTTATAAGATAGGCTGTCTCTTTTGAAAGGATAGACTCAGATTTTGTCTCTGTCTCTTCCAAAAGAACCTTCCCCTCCCTGGTTGTAATTGTCTTAATTGACATTGTCTCTGTCTTTACACCCTGATTTGCAAATATACCAAAGACAGATGTAAGCTCATGAAGGGTAATGCTGGATGAACCGAGTGCAACTGAAAGGTCATTTGCAAGTGGATTCTTTATCCCCACCCTCTGTGCAAAATCAATTACAGGTCTTGTCCCAACCTTTTCAAGCAGACGGATTGTAGCCACATTCCTTGAATATGCGAGGGCATTTCTCATGCTTATAAAGCCGTGGAATTTCTCATCGTAGTTTAAAGGCTTCCAGTCCTTTTCAAGCGTTGGGTCTTCATATACAATAGGCGCATCAACAAGAACTGTTGAAGGGGAATAGCCCATATCAACTGCAGCAGCATATATTATAGGCTTGAATGCAGAACCCGGCTGCCTCTTTGCCTGAATTGCCCTGTTGAATTTGCTCTTTTCAAAATCATATCCGCCTGCCATTGCCTTGATTGCGCCAGTTCTCGGGTCCAAGGCAAGCAGCGCTCCTTCGACCATCGGCTCCTGCTCAAGCACAAAGAGTGTCTCTTTGGTCTTAGAGTCAATGCCCTTTACTGCAACCTTTATAACATCGCCAACTTTTAGGATATCAGGCGGTTTTGCCTTTTCATTATATTTATATTTTTCAACATCATTAGGGTCAAGGAGCCTCTTTCTTGCCCACTTCATATCATCAAAGAGTATCCTGCCCTTTAAGCTCCTTGTATCAACAGACGCGCCCTCATTGCCGACAGCAATCACAGTTGCGTCCAATAGTTCGTCCTTGCCAAAATCAGGAGGCGGGATAATCATCCCCCTTGCCTCTTTGCCCTTCTTTATATCCTGAACCTCATCAGGCGACCTGTGGCCAACCGGGCCCCTGAACCCCTGCCTCTTATCCAATTCCCTTAGGCCGTGTTTAAGAACCTTTGTTGCTGCCTCCTGCATTTCATAGTTTGCTGTTGTATATACATTCATGCCGCCGCGGTAAATCATGTCGCTGCCATAATTTGCTTCAAGGTACTGTCTAATATATTCAAGAAAGTATGGGGCAATCTCTTTGTCCTTCTTCCTTCTTTCAAAGACAAGTGATTTTTTGTATGCCTCCTGATAATCCTTTTCACCTATGTATTTTTCCTCCACCATCCTCTTGAGCACTACCTCCTGCCTCTGCTTTGCCTTTTCAGGATTATGGTAAGGCGAATGATCAGCAGGGGCCTTTGGAAGTCCTGCAAGGAATGCTGCCTCATGTAAAGTGATATCCTCTACATCCTTTCCAAAATATGTGTTTGCAGCAGACTGGATGCCGTATGCGCCATGGCCAAAGTATATCTGGTTAAGGTAAAACTCAAGGATGTCGTCTTTCGTATATAGCTTTTCCAGTCGGCCTGCCAGGATTGCCTCTTTTATCTTTCTCTCCAGGCTTCTCTCTCTGGAGAGAAAGAGTGACCTCGCAAGCTGCTGAGTGATTGTGCTGCCACCCTGCCTGATTTCGCCTGTTAAGATATTTGTCACCAGCGCTCGCGCAATTCCAAAATAGTCAAGCGCGCCGTGCTGATAGAACCTTGAGTCCTCAACAGCAATAACAGCATTTTTTAAATGCTTTGGTATCCTTGAAAGGGAGACAGGCCTTCTCCTTTCAATATAATACTGACCCAATACTTTATTATTATCTGAATAAATATTTGTAATAAGGCTCTGCTGGTAATCGCGGAGCGCCTCAATAGGCGGAAGCCCTCTCGTTATTTTATAGAAGAAGGCAAGGCCGGCAATAATGGCTAAAATGGATATTATGCCAACAGCAGTAGGAATCGGCCTCTTGCGGAACCATCTTAAAAGAAAGAAAGGGGGCTTTTGCTGAACATCGTCGTGGTATATAATCTGGCCTTCCTGATTATTCTCTGTTTTTTGCGCATCTTCTAATTTTTCAAAATTGTCAGGCATCTAAACTCCTTTAACAATATAAGCGTTTATCAATTTTATATATTACAATATTGAAGGTAAAAAAGCAATGGAGGTTAGCCTATCCTTCTGTCCAGGCTCCTGTATTGAATTGCTTCTGAGATATGCTCTAAAAGGATGTTCTCTTCACTGGCAAGGTCTGCGATGGTGCGGCTGACGCGGAGTATTCTGCTGTATGCCCTTGTGCTCAAGCCGAATTTGGTTACAGCAGTCTCAATCAGGCTGTGACTGGCATCATTTATCTTGCAATATTTCTTTAAGTGCTTTGCCTTTATCTGTGCATTGCAATAGATGCCGCTCTTTTCGTATCTTGCTGTCTGAATCTGCCTTGCCTTACTTGTCCGCTCTCTTATAGCCCCTGACATCTCCTTTTGCCTGTCATCTGCAATGTCCCTAAAAGGAAGCGCTGGAACATCTATATGTATGTCTATCCTGTCAAGCAATGGGCCTGATAATTTGGAACGGTATCTCAATATCTGATGGGGTGTGCATGTGCACTGATGCGTTGGGTGCGTATAAAATCCGCACGGGCAGGGGTTCATTGCTGCAATGAGCATAAAGTGCGCAGGGTATGTTAAGGATGCAATTGCCCTTGATATTGTAACCTTGCCGTCCTCTAATGGCTGGCGCAGAACCTCCAAGACATTTTTTTTAAATTCCGGGAATTCGTCCAAGAACAATACGCCATTGTGCGCCAATGAGACCTCTCCGGGCCTTGGTATCTGGCCTCCGCCGATTAGTCCTGCGTCTGATATGGTATGATGCGGCGAGCGGAACGGCCGAATTGTAAGCAGCGGTTTTTTTGAAGGGAGGAGCCCCATTATGCTGTGAACCTTTGTTGTCTCTATTGCCTCATTAAAGGTGAGGCTCGGCATTATTGAGGGAAGCCTTTTTGCAAGCATGGTCTTTCCTGAACCCGGAGGTCCTATCATTAGGATATTATGCCCGCCCGCAACTGCAATCTCCAATGCGCGCTTTGCA
>JAHFEP010000316.1 GCA_023248415.1 Nitrospirota bacterium | reverse complement strand
TACATATCGTGTAGATTAATCCTAATGTCTGACTGAATAAGCCCATCGGAAACTCGTGTGATAAGCTCCTTGGCAGCTTTTTCAGTAAATGTGGCAATCATGATATTTTCAGGAGGAACATTTTTCTCTGCAATTAAGTATAGTGTTCGTGAAACGAGGGTTCTTGTTTTTCCTGAACCAGGTCCGGCAATTATTAAAAGAGGGCCATCTGTGGTCTTAACAGCCTTTTGTTGATTCTGATTTAATTTCTCAAACATACTTTTCATACATCTCATTAAATTGCCTTAGAGAATAGCTCTAAAGCCTTTGCCGATAAATAAGTTAGCGATGATGCTATACCGTTTGACAGTTCTATCGGTAATAGCGCCCTCATGACGATTACTTATGATTTTAAAAGAGGTAGAGTGTCTATAATAGAAAAGGATTTTTTTCATCAATATCTTTAAGTTACCACCATCTAAATCTTTTAATTTAACAAACTAACCAAATGGCCTGACTTATTTAACCATCCCCCATCAACTGTCCTATTCCTGCACCCCATACTGTCCACTCTTGCAGAGTCAGCAAAACTGCAACACAGTAATAACATGTTCATTCGGCTGCAACTTAACAATTTTTCTGCCTAAAAGCAGTAAAGGACTTTTTAGGTATATCAGGTTTATTACATCTGTCAATTTTTTTTAATTATCCCCTTCCCCACACTTTTTGGAAAACGGCTTTATGACATAGCAAGGCATCCCTAAATTCAGCTTGTATGCAGTGCAAGGTCTTTAAACATAATTAAGTGTCCCTTTCAATCATCTATTATTCATATCAAAATCAGCTATTCTAAAGCTCTGGCAAGGTAATTTAAATATGCTTCCCACTTTCACATAACTATACTGCTGCACCCTCAGTAAATACATCTACAGGGATAGAAATAGTCTTCTCCCATTTTTCTTTTGTCTGAATTTTATGTTCAATCTTCTTAGCCACCTCTGCAATAAGGTATTTTTCCCCACATTGCTGGCAGACTCCAGATGGGACATTCTGAAAAATGTATAAGCTCCCTTTATAACGATAGTCTAATTCAACCCTATCTTCCTTAACCTCTCCGCCGCAAAAGGAGCAATCGCCATATTTATGCATTTATATCACCTCCCTTTAGCTCTTATTCTTTCATTAATCCATTTTGGCTGTTTTGGTAAATATACAGTTATTATTCTTATCCACTTTATCGGTGTATAACCACATACAATGTGAATAGGCCGATTTTGTGAGTAACCAAGCACAAGACAGCTTGGCCCTCTCGGTCCTTCTGGATAATCTTCCAAAATATCACCATTGGAAATAGTGGTTTCAATATCAGCAAGCGTTATATCTTCTGCATATCTCTCTTTTTCAGCATGAAAACTAATTTCATATTGGCTAAGTCTTATTTTTTCCTTAATCTCTGCAATAGTCATCTAATTATTAGATTATATCAAAGCCAGCCATTACCGTCAATGACCGTTAGAAAATAAATTAAACATTTGTGAAAATGCCTCCATTTTTACCCCTCGTCTTCCTCCTCCTCCGTCTTCTGCCTGCTTGCTCTGACACTAACACCTTCTTCAATAGAGACAAACTGCATTATCTTTTTAATCAGCTTTTTGTCCCATCTTCCTGCTTCAATGGCCTCTTTTAGAGGCTTCTTATCAAGCTCTGATACCTCATCCCAAAGCCCTGCGGCTTTGATTATCTTTTCAAGCTCTTCTTCTTCAGGGGCATCTTTAGACGGAAATTTGAGGTTCTCTTTAAAAGTAACCTTTACTGAGCGGTCGCTGCCTATTATTGTCTCTACGCCCTCTTTTTTTGCATAGGCAATAAGCGCCTGCCGCAGCCTCCCTTTTTCCTCCTCTGCCTCCTCTTCCCTGTCCCATGCAGAGGCATATTTATTAACAAGTGTTACGCCGTCTTCTGCAAGAAACTCCTGTGGCGGAAGGGCGTCTACCTTTACTAAATGCTTCTTTGCAGGACAATATGCCCAATAATCGCACCAGTCGCATAAAGAAGTTTCATTATGTTTATACTCCTTATCAGCCTCTATCTTATCAATAAGGGCTATTGTCTCTTTTCGTAAATCTTCAAGCTGTTCAGACGTTCTAATTGATGATACCTCTGTATCAAAGACGAGATAATGCCAGATAAGGCGAACCTCTTTTACATTGGGAAATTTTCTTCTTATTCCAATCTCATATAGGGCGAGCTGTCTGTCTGCGTCAAGGTGTTCCTGCAAAGGGATGCTGCCGGATGTTTTATAATCGTGTATCTCATAAACCCCGTCTTTTGTCCTGTCAAGACGGTCTATATATCCTTTTATCTTATATTTATCATCGCCTGATAGCGAAAAAAGGAAATTTTCTTCTTCTATCCCGATTGTGGTTGCCTGATTAAATGGCGCATACCTTTCGTAATAATCCTTTAAACACCTTATGCCTGTGTCTCTATAGTTCTGCGCTGAAAGCCCCTTTTTTCTGATAACAACTGTATCATCCCATTCCTTATCCCACAGCTCATTGTAAAAATTGATTAACTCATCAAGGGTAAGAAGCCTTGAATACCTCAAATCCTTATAGAGCCTTTCCAATGCGCCATGCACACGGCTTCCAAGAAACGCCTCAACGCCTTCCTTTTCTGCAACC
>JAHFEP010000315.1 GCA_023248415.1 Nitrospirota bacterium | reverse complement strand
AGATTGTTGAAAGGGAAGATATTGGTAAAATTATTATTGCCCTTTCAGAGCGGAGGGGAAGGCTCCCTCTTGAGACGCTGTTAAGATGCAAGCTTAAAGGGCTGAAAATAGAAGAGGATGCAACCTTTTATGAAGGGATTAACGGGAAGCTCCGCCTTGATAGTTTGAAGCCGAGCTATCTGATATTTTCTGATGGGTTCAGAAAATCGTGGGTCTCCATAATAGTAAAGCGATCGTTAGATATCTTGACCGCTGCAATAGGCTTAATAATAATGTCGCCTATGATGCTCCTCGTTGCAATCATTATTAAATTGGACTCTAAAGGCCCTGTTTTCTTTAAACAGGAAAGGGTCGGCATGGAAGGAGAGGGATTTGCACTAATAAAATTCCGCTCCATGAGAGAGGATGCAGAATCAAAAAGCGGCCCTGTATGGGCAAAGAAGGATGATGACAGAATCACACGGCTCGGCGGGTTCATTAGAAAAACGAGGCTTGATGAATTGCCGCAATTAATAAATGTTTTAAAAGGCGATATGAGCTTTGTGGGTCCAAGGCCTGAGAGGTCGTTTTTTGTGGCGCAGTTAAAGGAAAAAATACCCTACTATGGACTGAGGGAATCTGTAAGGCCCGGTGTAACAGGGTGGGCGCAAATCTGCTATCCCTATGGCGCATCTGTAGAGGATGCCTTTGAAAAACTTCAATACGACCTTTACTATATTAAAAATATGTCATTCCTTTTAGACCTTACTATAATATTTGAGACATTAAGGGTAGTATTATTGGGCAGGGGTTCAAGATAGAAAGCGGTTTTGATGGCAAAATTAACTAAAAAATTTTTTCTGTGCTCAATTGTTATTCTAAACATCTCCTGCACAAAAAGTGAGGTGACAATTCAATCCTATATCCTCCGCGACAGGGTAATAGTAACAGACCAGATTTTAATGAAAAAGGCATTATATGTGGCATTCTCAATTGCTAAAAGACAGAATAATATGATGGTTAAGGGAGAGCTTTTAAACAATAATGAGATAATATCCAGGGCATCTGTTAAAGCCTTTAATGAAAAAAATGGAAATCTTGTCTTTGACCTTCCGTATCAGATACCCTCTGGTCAGTATACAATAAAGATTGATGTTTTAAGCGATAAGGGAGATTTAGTAGCAAACGGCTCTATTACTGTTAAAAGGGAAGCATTAAAAAACAGTTTTTCTTCTAAAGAAGAAATTTCTGCGCCTGCCTTTGAAGAAATTTCTTATATGAGAGAGCCTGAAGAAATTAAACCAACAGAAGCTAATAAGTCTGTTGGTTATATAATCTTTTCCCGCTCTCCGCTTGAGTATGTTTTCCCCAATAGCAGGCCAAAGAAATCTGAGGTTATTAACAGCTTGTCAATCAGGACAGTTAGAAATGAATTTGAACCTGTCAATTTTACAATTTATCCCCTTCATGACCTTGGAGAAGTAAGAATAATGATGAGTGATTTAAAAGGCGGCAATAATATTATATCCAAAGATAAGATAAAGATTGGTTATATTGATTCAGTTGATGATACCATTGGGCTGCCTGAAGAAAAATTTCAAAAACTGCCGACATTAATCAGGCATGGAAATCAGATAAATGTAAAAGCAGGTAAATGCCAGAGCTTCTATCTTACCATCAGAATAGATTACAATGTTGTGCCAGGAGAATATGAAGGAAAGCTCACAATATCGCCGCAGAATGGAAAAATAAAATATTTGCCGCTCAAGGTAGCTGTAGCGCCAATAACCTTAACAGATATTCCGAATATAGATTATTTTATGCTCATGACTTATGAGTTTACAGAATTGACTATGCCGTGGAGCAGGGAAGAAAAGGAAAAAATCTATAAGTCGGCGCTAAACATTCTTAAAGACTACAAAGAACACGGCATGACAACCTTAAGCTTTCACTCCCCTTTTATTTACATTATAAATGATGACGGCACACCAAATCTTGAAGACATTTTTGCCGGTATAAGGGCAGCAAAGGAGATGGGATTTAAAAGGCCGATTATTTGGTATATGGGCCATCTGATTCAAACCTCAAAGCCAAGGCATCCCGGAAACATAATTGGTTTTGATAAGGATGTTCATTTATCAAGATTAAAATATCTTATAAAGACTGTGTCTGAATATACAAAAAAGATTAGCGGTCCAGAGGTCATCTTTTTACCAATAGATGAGGCAGATGATGCATATCAGGATTTTGGAAACAAACGACAAACCATAACGCCACTGTTGTTAAAGGCAATAAAGGATGCTGGTAGAAAAACCATGTTAACAACCAGCAGGTATGACCAGTTTGAGCGACCAGATTACATAGCATCTGGTGAATTTAATGAAGCTGAACTTCAGGCTACACATAAAAATGACGCTAATTACTATGTGTATAATAATGATGTAACTACGAGTTGCAATAACCCTGCCTATGCAAGATATATCTATGGTTATTATACATGGAAGAATAATATAGACGGGATGTCCTCATGGACATTTCAGAATACACAAAATGCAAGCGGACTGCCGGAAAAGGCTGATGCTCATGGCAGAGTCTTGTATCTTGCCTATCCTGCTCCAAAAGGCCCACTTGCAACATTAAAATGGGAGGCTGTAAGAGACGGAATAGACGACCATAAGCTGCTCT
>JAHFEP010000314.1 GCA_023248415.1 Nitrospirota bacterium | reverse complement strand
ATATAGTGTGAGTGAAGGCGGAGGAGCAGCTACCATTAGGGTTCGCCGCACTGGAGGCACAGCAGGAGCAGTGTCAGTAAACTATGCCACAAGCAATGGCAGTGCTATAGCAGGCA
This sequence comes from Nitrospirota bacterium, assembly GCA_023248415.1. Lineage (GTDB taxonomy): Bacteria > Nitrospirota > CAKKRA01 > 9FT-COMBO-42-15 > 9FT-COMBO-42-15 > 9FT-COMBO-42-15. The sequence goes on along the minus strand of JAHFEP010000314.1, from coordinate 2,548 downwards.
GCGACTACACAGCAGCAAGCGGCACCCTTAACTGGACAGATGGAGACACAGCAACAAAGTCATTTACCGTTTCAATTACTAATGATAGCGCTGTTGAAAACAGCGAGACAATAAACCTTACATTATCAAATCCGACAGGTGGTGCACAGCTTGGCGGCACAAACCCGGTTACGCTTACAATAACTGATAATGATAGCGCTACAAATACAAATACAACTACTTTAGGTGGTGGCGATGGTGACACTTCCATTAGTGGAGGCGGCTGCGGGTTTGTGAAGGATGATAATGGCAATGGGCCGAGGGCAAAAGGCGAAGGGCTGACATTTGCAATAATGCTGCTTCTTACACTAACAGGGATAGCTGCTGCAAGAAGGTTATCCTGTAAATTTAGCCATAGCCTGTAGCCTATAGTAGATATGAATTTGTATTATAAACACCCACAGAGCTTAAAGCCTTGTGGGTGTTTTTGTTTTTGCGCTTGCAAAGTTCGGCATATTGGGCTATCATTTTAATAAATGGCCAATGAACGGACATTGCTTGAAGACATAAAAAGACTTATTAAATGTGAAAAATATAGGATAAGGATTCATGCAATCCGCCATATGATTGAAGAGGGATTTAATGAGGAGGATATTGTAGAAGCTATTACAGGCAGGAGCAAGATTTTAGAAAATTATCCTGATGAATTTCGGTGTCTTGTTTTAGGGAGGTTTCATTTTACAGATAGAACGATTTCACCATTACATATTGTTTGCGAATATCCAAGGCATGATTTGGTGGATATAGTAACAGCCTATGTTCCACAAAGGCCATGGTGGATCAACCCAATGAAAAGAGGTAAAATATTATGAAAACGCAAAAGGGATTAATGGAACAGCCCTGTTCAGAATGTGGAGGCACATTGGAGAAGACATATATTTCTCGGGAATTTGAGAGAGAAGGGATAAAGGTTAGACTTTCAGGCATAAAGGCATGGGTATGCAAAGGATGCGCTGAGATATATTTTCAGCCAGGTGGTGCAGATAAAGTGGTTAAGGCAGCCAATTGCCTTTTTGAGTTAGCCCTTGCAGAGGAACAACATAAGGGGACACTTACTGCACAGGTTTAATAGGCTTAGTGAGTAAAATTTTAGGTGGATTTAGTATTTGCTACTTCTGCTCAGAGCACACCCATTGAAAGATGGGGACGCAGAGCAACGACGCTAAAGAGACAGTCGTTAGTGTATAGTATTTAGTAGTTAGTAAAGAACTGTTTTTAACTATACCCTATACCCTATTCACTATTTACTGTCTTCCATGCGAGTCGGGCCGCCAGAAGCTTGTTCCTGAAATAATATCAGGAAAAAACTTTTGGCGGCTTTTTTTGTTTAAAAAAGAAAATGGAGGTAAAGAATATGTTAACAGCAAAAACTATGAGAAAATTATTTAGCTGCTTGATTATGTTACTTGGCGGTGTGATTGTTTTTGGTACCACGGCTTTCGCAGCACCAAGTATCACAGGCACATCAGGTGCTCTCACTAATAAGGGAACTCTTACTATTACTGGAAGCGGCTTTGGAACAAAAAATCCAGCAGCACCTTTGAAGTGGGATGACTTTGAGAAAGGAACATCCGGCAATGATTTAACAGGCTGGTATATTGGTAGTAATGGAATTAATCCCAAGTACGCCAATGACCAGCTTAGGCCAAACAGCACTCTATCGTCCAAACACGTGTTTACTGCAAATGCTCAATATAATTCTACAATGGGATTAACAGGACTATCGAACAGTAAATACTATATTACATATTATAAATATGTAACAACCTCTGGCGGGCCCTCTCGCAATTTTAAGATGGTTGCCTTCAGAGCGGGAGCAGCAGGCGATTGGCAAAATTCCGGAGAGTGGACACACGCTTTACTCCCCAGTAGTAGCCAGAGTGAGCTTATTTATACGTATGACTGTGGCAGTGGATCGGGGTGGTCCCACTGGGCTGGAAACACAGGTTTTTCAGCCCCCGGATGGGACAAACAGTTTCCTATCAACTCATGGAATAGATTTGAGTATTTCATAGACCATGGCGATGCCGGTGTTGCCAATGGAAGCTATTATTACTGGCTTGATGGGGTACTGAGAGCCAGTAGGACTAACTATATGTTCTATGCAAGTGACTGTCTCGTCGCTTGGCCAAACCTCTATATTGATAGTTATTATGCAACAGATACAAATAATGCCGGTGCTGATATCTGGAACGATGATGTCTATATAGACATAACTCAGGCAAGGGTTGAAATAGGGAATGCTCCAACATGGGCTACCACTACCCACCGGGAGATACAGATACCCTCAGCATGGTCAGATACCTCTATAGCAGTCACTCTCAATCAGGGAACTTTTTCTACTTTAACCAATGCCTACTTATATGTAGTTGATTCAAATGGTAATGTAAATGCAAATGGATATCCTTTTTGCTCGGATTGCCCAACTGTGTCAATTGCACAACCAACAGCAAATGACACTTATACAACTACTAATACTTCAATTAATCTTAGTGGTACTGCCTCTGAT
>JAHFEP010000313.1 GCA_023248415.1 Nitrospirota bacterium | reverse complement strand
TTGTCAGATACTCTGGCACAGAACCATTAGCCCGTGTGATGATAGAAGGAGAAAACGAAAACAAGATAAAAATAATGGCAGAGGAGATAGCAGGAACAATCAAAGAAGCAATTGGATAAAAAGAAGAAGCTTTTCCACATCTCGTAAAAAATTTTCCTAAAAAGAGAAAAGTTTTTCACATCAAATTGTTCCTGTCCAAAAAATAGTTTTACATCCCCTAAATTATCCACATAAAACCTCTAATAATTTCAATACATTACATCTCTAAGAAAAATATTCCCTTAAACATGCCTTAGTTGGTCTGTTATTTGCAGTATATAGTATAAGATATAGAGTAGATTCTGGATTATAATTCTTTGGAGAGGAGTGCAGTGATGAAAAAGGGACTAATATTATTAGCAGTTTTAATCCTAATATTTTCATTAATTTTAGTAGATAGTGTTCTAATATTTAATTATCATGCAAAATCTAATAGCGAATCAGCCTCGTTGCTTTTATCAGGCTTAATTCTTATTGCAGTGGTGATATTTACAAGAAAGAGGCTGCTAAGGAAATAAAATGAACTCAACCTCTAATTCAATAGTATGCAGAGGAAAGAGATATTTAAGATTGAAATATTTTCGTCTGCTCTTCAGCCTCCTATGGTTTAAAACTATCTTAAAAATTAAAAATATCCTGCCAAGTTAGCATATCTAAAGTATTACCTAAAAAGCATAATATGTGTAAAAGTTTTCCTATTTATGGTATAATTGCTTCCCAAAGTGATATTTCTATTAATTTTCAATGGTAATACATTAAAAAAATATTTTTTTAAAGCTAATGTAATCCCCTGTTTTTTTAAATAGTTATGAAGGAATATAGAAATATCTCTTTAAAATGCCTGTTTTTATATCTTCTGGTATGAAGATTGCTTAATAACATAGAAGGGAGTTGCTTCATGAATAAAAAGGAAACAATCTTGATAGTTGATGATGAAAAAGATATGCGTTTTTATCTTGAGAATCTGATAACATCTTTCGGCTATAATACTGCTTCTGTTGGCTCTGGTCTTGAGGCAGTGCAAAAGGTAAAAATCATAAATCCATCACTAATAATCCTTGATTTAATGATGCCGGAAATGGATGGCATTGAGGTATTGAAAAGACTAAAAGAGATTAATGGAGATGTCCCGGTAATTATGCTTTCTGCGCATGGGCACACTGATAATGTTGTAAAGGCAATGAAAATAGGGGCATCGGATTTCATAAATAAGCCCTTTGAGCCCGAGGTTATTGAGATTACAATCAGCCAGGTATTAGAAAGAAAGAATCTCCTCCTTGAAGTGAGACGTTTAAAAGAGGAGATCAACAAGCAGACAAGATATGACCTTGTCTTTAGCAGCAGCAAGAAGATGACGGATATAAGATCTATTATTGAGCAGGTTGCTGAGACAAATATAACTGTCTTGGTCAGGGGTGAAAGCGGAACAGGAAAAGAGCTGGTTGCGCGGGCTATACATACAACATCGCTTCGCCGTGACAAACCATTTGTAAAGGTGTTGTGCACAGCCCTTCCTGATAATCTTCTTGAGAGCGAGCTGTTTGGTTATGAAAAGGGCGCCTTTACAGGCGCAATAAGAAGAAAGCCCGGCAAGTTTGAACTTGCGAATTCCGGGACGATTTTCTTAGATGAGATCGGCGACATGCATCCATCGCTTCAGGCAAAATTACTGCAGGTGCTTCAGGACGGGGAATTTGCAAGGGTAGGCGGCGAGAGTGATGTTAAGGTTGATGTAAGGGTTATTGCTGCAACCAATAAAGACCTTGATAAGGGGGTAAAGGACGGGAGCTTTAGAGAAGACCTTTTTTATCGGCTGAATGTGGTGAGCATTGTTGTACCGCCGCTCCGAGAGAGGAAGGAGGATATTCCTTTTCTCGTAGAGCATTTTTTGAATAAGTATAATAATCAGTATAATAAGGACCTCAAAAAGCTTTCAGATGAAACAATGGCGCGTTTTACAGAATACAACTGGCCTGGAAATGTTAGAGAGCTTGAGAATATGATAAAGAGGGTAGTGATATTGGGTGATGAACAGACAGTATTGACAAGATTTAAAGGCTTAGATACCCAAGGTGATTTCCATTATATAAACGAGACCCAGAGGCCTAAAACAGTCAGAACTGAGCAAAAAGCAATACCAGATAATGGTTTTTCGCTCAAATCTGTTAACAAGAGGGCGATAGCAGAGGCCGAGAAGGAAACAATTAGGAATATCCTGCACAAAACACATTGGAATAGAAAAGAGGCAGCGGAGATGCTTGAGATTAGCTATAAGTCTCTTTTAAATAAGATAAGGGAATATGAATTGGACAAGGTATAATGCCTTAGGGGGTGGCATATGTTTGATGTTAAGACAAATGTATTAAATAGCGATGTCTTTGAATATCTTCTTGATATGGAGATTAGGAGGGCTATGAGGTATCAATATTTCTTCTCCCTTCTTATTATTGAGCCTGACTTAAGAGAGGATATTCATAACGAGTCTGATATTATTAAGGCAATTGCAGAGATTATAAGCGATGAGGTGCGTGTTACAGATACAATTGGAAGAATGAATAAGAATAATTTTTATGTGATACTTCCTCATGCAGAAACAAGCTGTACTCTTACAGTTGCAGAAAGGATAA
>JAHFEP010000023.1 GCA_023248415.1 Nitrospirota bacterium | reverse complement strand
CCCTTTGCTCTGAATCTATCAGCAACCTCGTATGCCCTCATTGCCATTGGCGTCATAGATGATATGCCTACAAGGTCAACATCCATGTCAAAATTGATATCTTCAACAACCTCATCTACAATAGTAATATCAAAATCATCTGGCGTTATTGCTGCAACAGCAGGTATGCCTATTGTCGGATAGGCAAATTTAAAGTCCCTTCCCATTGCAGTATTCCTGCCCATTGGCGTAATTAGCAGCAACCTCTTCTTAGGCATTATGACCTCCTTTTTTTATCCTCTCTATCGTCATCTTCTGCCACTGTGTCGGCTCAAAAGGATTCTCAGGCCCGTGCAGCTTTTTAAATGCTTTTCCTGTCTTTCCCTCCATATACTTTTCAAATGGCATGTAGTTTGTCTGCACCCATGGTTTTCTTGTCAACTCCTCCCATGTAATCTTTGCAAAGAACCTGTCGTTCCTTCTTAAAAATAGATTCCTTGCAAAAAAGGCATTCCAGTACAGCCTCGGCCTTGTATAAAATCTCTGTATTGCCTTTGGATGTATCACCCCTATCTTCTCAAGGGAGAGAGTTTTTGTTGTCATGGTTGGGCAGAGCATATCATATTTTGAGTAATCAAAGATTTTTATCCTGTCCTCTAATATCGCCCTTTTATGATACTCTGTGCCAGGTATTGGCGTAGCAAGGCATATTGCAAAGTGGTCGCTGTACGGTTGTGCAAAGGCAACGGTCTGCCTTAAGGTCTCTTCTGAATCATCTGCGTCGCCGAACATTATATTTGTAAGCAAAAGAAGACCGTGCTTTTTTACAGTCTTCATTGCCTTTTCTGCAAGCTCCGGGTTCTGCTTTTTATTATAATTTGAAAGCGCTGTAGCAGACGGGGTCTCAACACCCATTGATATCATATACAGCCCAAGCCTTTTTAATCTCGGCAGTATATCATCATCCCTTACAATAGTATCTGTTCTTGACTGAAACCAAAAGTGTATAGGCAGCCTTCTCTTTTCAAGTTCATCAGCAAATGCCTCTATACGCTCTCTCTTACCGTTAAAAATATTGTCGCCGAACATAAAAGAGATTTTTCCAAAATCCTTATATAGAAGCTCCATCTCGTCTACAATATGCCCTGCATCCCTATATCTCCATGTATTCTTCCACTGCATGGTCTCAGAGCAGAATGTGCACTTATGATAACAGCCCCTTGCAGTGGTCAGGATTATTGACCTGTGTGTATCCATGCCGAGTGAAGGCATGAGATATTTATCCATTGGAAATAGATGATATGCAGGAAGCGGCAATGTATTTATATCCTCTATCATTTGCCTGTCAGGTGTCTGAATAAATTTATCTCCTTCAAGATATGCAATGCCTTTTATATCCTTAAAATCCTTCTTTCCCGCTGCAATGGCGGAAAGGAGTTCATGCAGAGTAACATCGCCCTCATTCAGCACAATAAAGTCAATTGACCTGCACTCCCTCAGACTCTCCTCTGGGATTGCTGTAAAATGCACACCGCCGCAGATAGCAACAATCTTTGGGTCTACCTGCTTTATAAGATATGCAGTGTTCATTGCATCATATACCATTGATGATGAAAGCGCAGAGATGCACACAGCCTTTGGCTTAAGTCTCTTTATCTCCCTTTCAAGCCCCTGCCAGTGGTCATCAAGCACAGTGCAGTCAAGTATTGTTACATCAAAGTCCTTTTCAATATAAGCTGCGAGCTGCGCCATTGCAGGCCCCGGCATCCTGCCGCGAAAGAACTTAAATATCTCATGCGGCGGGTCAATCATTACAACAGGCATTTTGTCGGACATCAATTCCCTCCCACTAAAGCAAGGTGTCATTGCGAGGGGCTTTTGCCCCGAAGCAATCTCGTCATGACTGGATAGCCTCACTTCACCTTTTTCGTTGATTATGCTGACTATGTTGATTATGTTGAACGGTAAGAATCCAAATAACTCAGTCAATCTAATAAACCTATTCAACCAGTCAACTACAACATTTACAGAATGTTGTTATTTACAGTACCTCGCCATCTCCATTATTCTCTCTTTCAACTCATCAGGGAAAATATATATCAGCTTCCCTTCTGTTGTCATAATCACCTGTGTTGTCTCACCCTTTGATAGAAGCTCTCCGTCTTCTTTTCTTGCAATTTCATATTTAAACTTCAATGCTGCCTTTTGAGGCTCCTCAAAATGCGTTTTTATAATTATCTCCTCATCACTCTTTGTAACCTGCTTGTAGTCAACATTCAGGTTGATTACTGGCGCAACATATCCAAGCTCCTTAAACTGCTTTGGCAGAAGGTCAAACTTTCTTGCAATCTCAATCCTTCCCATCTCAAACCATCCAACATAATAACCGTGCCACACCATTCCCCATTCATCGGTCTCGTAAAAGCGGACACGGGTCTCTATCTCGTCAAACTTCATTTCTACTCCTTATATAAAAAATGTAGTCATTGCGAGGGCAATAGCCCGAAGCAATCTCAAGGATAGGATTGCTTCGCTTCGCTCGCAAAGACAAATTGTGTGTCAACTTATTTAAGTCGTTCACTATAACTTTTTAATCTGTGTAATCTATTCCTTAATCTGTGTAATTATTTCTTCTCCTTCACAAACCTGAAAAAGTTCTTCTCTTTTTTCTTTTCTTCCTTCTGCCCTTCGCCTTCTTTTAAAAAGGCATCCATAACCTTTGGCACAATGTCTATCAAAGAGCTTACACCATTGCCTTTTAACTGGAGTGCCTTTATCTCTTTTCCGTCAGAGATAAGAAAGGCAACAGGCTCCACCTTTGCATCGCCAATGCCGCCGCTGCCATAGCCGCGCCGTCCGGATTTATCCTCACCGCCGCCTACAAGAAATTTTACGCTTACACGAGACACAGGCAGAACCTTCTTGCCGTCAAACTCTATCTCCTTGCCAACAACCACCTCTGCCTTTGCAACACTCCTTAGCTCATCCATTACTGAATTTATCAGATTACGGATTAACTCAGACATACGCGCCTCCCTTTAAAATGTTTCTGCCCAGCATCAAAAATACAAACCCCATCCTGATGCTTCCGCTAAACTCCATCCTTCCCTTAAAACCCTCATTAAAATAATCAGGCCTGATGTTTACATCTGCATTCTCTGCAAAAAGATCCTTTAATATGGATATTGAAAGAGGAACAAGGCCTGTAAAAAAAATATTGTCAAAACCAACCTCGCCGTTTATTTTCATCTTCTCAACCTTAAAATACGGCTTAACCTTTTTAAAAATCTTTAGGCCGTCTAATAATCTTCCTGCCACTCCCTCAAAAATCCCCCTATGTCCCCCTTTTTTAAAGGGGGATTCAAGGGGGTTATTTTTTATAAATGACATAAAACCTATCTTAATCCTCCTGCCCTTTGGAGAAAAGGCGACAGAGAAGATGTTAAGGTATGAGATGGAAAGCAGATACCAAAAAGATGTCTCTTTCTCAGCCTTCAGGCTGATTTTAACAGGCATAATTAGAAGAAGAACAAATATCGCTGCAAACAATATTATTACCACGACAAATACAATCTCCTTCTTCTAACCGAATACGCTGGATGGGGAAGGTATTTCAAGAATGACACGCCCCTCCACAAACCCCTTGCAAAAAAGAACATGGAAGACAAAACAAAATCAACAGGAATGCCCTCGTCCTCTTTCTCTGCCTTGTATTCCTGCCTCTCTTTAATCAGAAGCATAGTCTCTTTTGCAAATCCTTCTGGCGCCCTTTGTGCCTCCTGTGCCTTTAAAAGGCTGGAATAGTCCTTTATCTTCGCAACCTCATTTTGACATTCAACACAGGATGCAAGATGCTCCTCTATTGTTTTTTTCTCAAGTGATGATGCTTCTCCATCGCAGTAGCTATGAAGCGCCTCTTTTATGTCTTTGCAGTTCATAATTCCTCCTCTTATTTATTCATCCCCTCATACCTCTTTATAAACATCTCCCTTGCCCTGTAAATCAGGGTCTTTACAGTGCCGATGGGTATGTCAAGGCTATCTGCAATCTCATTATATGACATCTCCTCAAGATGCCTTAGGCTCAAAACCATCCTATACTGCACAGGCATTGATGCCAGAACCTTATCTACAACATCCTTTGCCTCAAGGCTTTTCAGAACAGATGGATTAACAGCGCCAGCAGCCTCTTGGACATCGTCTAAGGATAAATCCTCTAAATCGCCCCTCTCCCTGAAAAAGTCTATACAAGTATTTACAGCTACACGCCTCAGCCAAGGTCGAAATGGCCTCGCAGTATCAAAATCTCGCAACCTTGTGTATATCTTTACAAAAACCTGCTGGGAGATATCCCTTGCATCCTCGCTGTTTTTAACAAAGTTGTAGCAAAGGTTATATACATAATTCTTGTTATTATCAATAATCCTCTCAAAGAGGGCCTCATCTCCCCAGAGAAACCCTTCAATCAGCTCATTATCAGTCATCCATTACACCTATATATACGGAAAAGAAATTGGTTTTGTTTCAAAAAGTTTTCATATAATACCATGAAAGGCCGTTACAAAAAATAATTTTTATCGCCTTCTTGACAAAGATTGCTTATGTCTATATAATTAGTCATTAATAATGACCACTTTGGAGGACATATGAAAACCACGACTGTCAGTGTTGCTGAAGGGAAAAAGGGTTTCAGCAGATTAATAGAAGATGCGCTTAAGAAAAAAGAAGAGATAATTGTAACAAAAAGGGGGAAACCTGTAGTTGTAATTCTCTCTTATGATGAATATCGGCATTCTAAACGGCTTGAGGGTTATAGAAAGATTATGGAGGCAAGAGAAGCCTTCCTTAAAACAGGCATATTGGCTGATGATATTTTTAAAGAATCCAAAAAACAATTAGAGAAAAGGCCATGAAGCAGGTGGTCATAGATGCAAGTATCATTCTTAAATGGTATCTTATTGATGAGGAAGACAGCCAAAAGGCAATAGGTCTGCTTCAACTCTATATTTCAAATGAATTAGAAATCCTCGCCCCATCACTATTAGAATACGAAATAGTAAATGGATTGATAATAGCCCAGAGAAGGGGAAGAATTAAAGAAGAGAAGCTGCATACTGCAATAGAAGGATTTTTGAATTTAGAAATTAAACTAAGAACTCTTTCATTTATTTCTCAAAGCATACTGCATTATTGTAAGGTTTATAACTGTTCCGCTTACGATGCCAGTTATTTAGCTGTAGCTGAAAATAATGGAGCGCCTTTAATCACTGCAGATGCAAGGTTGTATAATATGGTAAAGAAAGACTTAAAGTGGATAAAATGGCTTGGGGATATTCTGTAACATCCTTGCCTGTCGGCAGACAGGACATCATGAGGATTAAGTTAAATTTAGTATATCTAAACAAGATTTAAATTGCCCTTTACTTAAGCTAATTCCTATGATATTCTAATATATATAGTTAATAATGAAAAAGGGGTAAATCTATGGCTAAAGCTGAAAAGCTTAAAAAAGAGATTGATTTATTATCACCTGAATCCCTTGATGAGGTAAATAACTTCGTTACACTACTGTTGTCCAGAAAGAAAAAAATAAGTTTAGAAGAGAAAAAGGATATAATAGAATTCCTCTGCGGCTCATGGGCTGATGATAAGAGCATTGATGTAATTTTTGAAGAGATTGAACTGCAAAGGCATGCTTATTCTGGCAGAAAAGTAGACTTTGATGTTCCTGCTTGATACGAACATAATAATTGCCTACCTCAAAGGCAATCATGCCGTCAAAAACAAAATAATTTCAAATATTGAAGAAATTGCTGCCAGCGCCCTTGTAATTGCCGAGCTTAATTACGGGGCAAAATCCTCACAGTATCCTGAGAAAAATCTGGAAAAATTGTCACGTTTTATAGATATAATTCAGATAATTCCTTTTGATCTGTCATGTGCAATAAGATTCGGCGATATTAAGAGCAGGCTCAGAACCATTGGAAGGCCCACAGGCGAGGTTGATGCCTTAATTGCTGCGACTGCCATGACCCATGATGCTATTCTTATAACCAATAATCTGAGGCATTTTAAAAACATAGAAGGACTTAAAACAGAGGACTGGTTAAAGTAAACTCGCTCTCGGCTATCCTTGACAACCAGTCTTAATTATTATATATTTTAGACAGTTGCTGCGGCAGCAGAACAAGCTGTTTTTGCCTTTAAACTTGACATAATCACAGTAAAATATCAATAATATTGTTAGATTTTAAAATTAATATAGGAAAATAATGAAAGACGGTAGGCAAGTCAGTTTTAGAGATAAATTTATCGCAACAAGAGATCTTCATGCCACCGGGTTGACCTCTTGGGGCGCACCATATACTGGCAGCTTTGGATGTGTTATTCCAAAGGGCACTGTATTGATTGCTCTTTCTGAGCAAGTGTCTGAGGCAACTGGATTCGGCGTTATTCCAGAAAGATATAAAGAATTAGAAAGCATGCTTGTTCCTGAATCTGACAGAGCGCATAAAAAATATGGCGGGTATTATTTTGTGTTTTCTGTTGACGACATCGGCGATAAACTGCTCAGGGTTCGTTACGGCAAAAGGATTTTAGCAGCTATTATACTAACAATTGCCTTTGCACTGGTCATGGTTTGCCTTGCTCTTTATTTGATAGTAGCGAAGAGCCTCATAATAGGCTCCGTCATAATTGTAGCAGTGCTTGTTCTCATTTCTATTTTTGCCGATATTATATTTCCCCATTATATAAGAGCTTACAATTTGAAACAAATTGGTGAAAAAGAAAGAATGCCAATATAAAACTTAGCGCAGTATTTTCCTACCCTGCAAGCTTCGCAGCTATTCCTGCCACATGCCTTCCCAATAATGCTTGCATAAATGTTTTGATATTGTATGTGAATATTTTTTGTGCTAAGATTAATAAAAAATACAGGTGGTTTATATGTCTCTCACTGGAGTTTTAAAAGAAAGGGAAGCAAAACTTAAGGCATTAAAACAGGATGCTTTGGAAGAGGCGCAGAGGCTTGTCTTGCTATTAAAAGAGCGATTTAAGTTTGAGGCGATATATTTACACGGCTCACTCTTATCAGGCAAATTCAGACGCCATTCTGATATTGATATGATTATAAAAGGGCTGAAAATGGAGGATTTCTTTAAAGCTTACGCATTCCTTATAAAAGAGAGTAAATACGAGATTGATTTAAAACCCTTTGAGGATTTAAAGGAGGATTTTAAAATGACTGTTTTAGCAAAGGGGATGAAAATTGGATAAGGATATTATAAGAGAAATTATTGCTGAGGTTGAAAAAGAAATAGAAATCCTTAATGAGCTTAAAAAAGAATTATCTGAAATCAAATCAGAAGAATCAATAATATTTAAGCGCTCAATTGGTTCAATCCTTCATGACTTTTATAACTGCTGTGAACGGATATTTAAAAAGATTGCCTTTAATGTAAATGGCAGATACGAGGAGTCGGACAAATGGCATAAGGCATTATTATTTAAAATGACCTTGCCGATTAAAGAAGTAAGACCAGCGGTAATCTCTGAAGAACTTGCTGCAGAGCTTGATGATTACCTGTCTTTCAGGCATGTGTTCAGAAATATTTACGGCTTTGAGCTTAAGGGGGAGAGGATCAATTATCTCGCAGGAAGGTTTGATAAAGTTGCGAACAGGTTTATCGGTGAAATAAAAACTTTTCTTATTTTCTTGAATAAAGAGTTAGGAAAATAATATAAAAACAAAAAAATTGTCAATTGCCTTTAAACTTGACATAATTATAAAAAATTATAAGGCTATTATTACACCGAATAATTCAACCTATTACACAAAGCTTGATATTCAGGTTATAATAAATGAGAATATATCTTGACAATTGTTGTTACAATCGCCCCTTTGATGACCAAAAGCAACTTCGAATTAGGCTTGAGACTGAAGCCAAGTTGAATATTCAAGAACGAATTTTACAGAAAGCGATTGAACTCGCTTGGTCTTACATCCTGGATTTTGAGAATACAGCTAATCCATTTGAACAAAGAAGGCTTGCAATTCATGTATGGAAGAATCATGCTTCAGTTGATACAGATGAGACAAAGGAGATCGTTGAAAAAGCAGAAAAATTTCATTAAATGGGAATCAAAAGCAAGGATTCACTTCATTTGGCTTGTGCCATTTCTATGCAATGCGAATACTTTCTATCAATTGATGATGAATTGATTAAAAGGGCAGAAGGCATTAAAGAAATCAAGGTGACAGACCCTATCTCTTTTATAAAGGAGGGAGATAAATGATTACTGATACCGAAATAAAAATTAAAGGGCTTGAAGCTCTTATTAAAACATTAGGCGAAGTTGAGGCTGAGAGGTTCATTTCTTTAATAATGAGAGAACCATTTGATTATACGAAATGGCAAAAGACTCTTTGGGCTGATAAGTCGGTTGAAGAGCTAAGTGCCGCAGCCATGCAACTCAGAAAAAAATCTAAAATGCAAAAATAAAAAAAGGACAGTTTGCGGCTTGTCAATTGCCTTTAAACTTGACATAATTATAAGAAATAAATATTTTTAATATTGCAGTTGGGGCGATAAAACCAAAGGATGTCAAATATGGCGATTAGTGATGAAAGAATTTGAGATCCTCGGCGAAATCAGAGATATTGAGACAATCGCAACTGGCCGGGGCGTATACATTCGTCGCCATCTGGATCGCACTTATGGCAAGGGGCGGTGGCGAAAGATGAAGGGCATAGCAACTGTGCGATTAGCAGACGGCACAATTTGCAAAGCCGAGATACACTGGTTTGAAGCGCACGGCATAGGTCGCAAAGACTTCAAAATCAAGAAGGTGATACTATGAGCGATTTTGTAATTTGTATTAACAATGACAGCAATCCAGCAAGCCTGATACTGGGCAAAGTCTACCGCACACTCCAAGATGCAGAGGCAGAGGCGCATAACATGCTCCGCGTCATTGATGAGGACAAGTCAGAGCCTGACGGCTATCTTTACCCGGCGTCTATGTTTGTGCCTATTGATTTGCCGGAAGCTGCAGAGCGAGTGCTGATGGCAACGGGCAATTGAGCGCAACAGGAAACCCGCTAACAAGCAATTCACTATCCCGGCGAGCAAGGTGATGCGGAGTTATTCAGTTTCCTGTCTGCCGACAGGCAGGCTGTATAACATTAATATAGGCATGTTATACAGTTAGGAAAATATAATACGGCTTGTCAATTGCCTTTAAATTTGACATAATCACAGGAAGCTAACTAATAACTTGTTAATCGCCCGATTATACTTTGCGCTTTTTGAACTTGAACAACAATGCACAATAGCCCAGGTTGATAAACTCGTAAAACAGCCATAAACTTAGAGCAGGATTTTTTATCCTGCAAGCCTTGCTGCTATTCCTGCCACATGCCTTCCCTGAAATCTTGCGCCTGATAATTCTGTTGTGAAATATCTCTTACTATCCCCTCATAAAACCTCTTTGCATTAAATCTCTCCGGCCATTTACATGGAAATATCCACCAGCCAATCTGATTCCAATGGTCGGCAGCCACTACCCCTCTGAAGTCTCCCCATTTTGCACTCTCTGCATGAACAAGGCCGTCATTTTGGCCTGTCTTAAATCTTATATACCAGTAAGGTACCTGCAAAAAACAATTAACCTTGTGCCAACTCTGCTGTCCTGCATAGGAGATATATCTTACACCTTTTACATCAGTAATCTCTTTATTAAATTTCTGGCAACTCTCTGTCATCAAGTCCCGAAACCCTGCTGTATCTATTCCAAACACCTTTTCAAGCAGCCAGATTAGGCCTAATTTTTCTCCTAAAACCCTGACTCCCCAGTCCGCAAATTCGCTTCCCCAATGCGGCGTGCCAATGGTAACGAGTGTTCCAACCCTGTCTGCCATTCCGAGTCTGCTTATCATATATCTTGCATCAAGGCCTCCCATGCTGTGGGCTATAATATTGACCTTGCTGTCAGTAAAACTCAGGATAGCCTTTTTAAAATCCTCTGCCCTGTTTTTTATACTTGCTGTTGGCCTTACCCTCGTCACAAACACTGTATAGCCGCATTCTTCAAGGTGCCTTTTTATCCCTTTAAAATATTGTATAGTAATACCAAATATCTTTATCTCATCAAAGCCGCCAAGGCCGTGGGCAAGGATTATCGGAAGTTTATCAGCCATTTTTTAGATAATCATTTTTTATTTTCTTCAAAAAGGATTAGCTGCTCACATTCTCCCGCTGCATCGTTCCAGCGCATTAATTGCGCATCAGGTCCCTTATCAGTCAGTTTTACCTTTAAAAGGGCAAACTGCTTATCATCCCTTACCAGCCTCTCATCCTCGCTGAATACAGTTGTCCATGTGCTCGTATTATAATACCAGCAGTCATCGCCAATCTTTTTTATAACTGGGTCATGCGTATGTCCCATGACTATTATTTTGATATCAGTTAATATCTTTGATTTTATTTCCTTTAAGATACTGGTAAAGGTATCTTTGCTGAATTTTGATATCAACCAACTTATTAACAATGGAAGGAAGGCTAATGATGCTGAAAGAAGCGACCATATTGAAAGATTAAATACCTGTTTAAATAAAAAGGCGGCAGCAAAGATAATTAAAAAAAGAAAAATAGTCCCTATCCAGCCCAAATTTATAAGAAATGCGAGTTTGCCTCTTGTAATAGGCGGCGCTAATTTTCCATGCAGTTTCAATACATCATCTAACAAAAGCCCTGCCTCTTTGCTAAGAACAGCAAGTCTCCGCTCTTCCTCCTTTTTAAGCTCCTCTTCCTGAACCCTTGTAGATCCGCCGCTTCGCCAGAAGGCCTTAAACATTGCAGGAACATATCTGCGGAGCAATTTTAACGCCTTTACAGGATGTTCTCTAAATGCCATTTGCATATATCTGCTGCTCGGCTTTATATTGTCTGCAAAGGGATTGAAATCTTCCACCTTGTTAAAGAAGTATCTTACAAAGAAGGAACCAAATGGGAGGAGTATCTTCTTGCTCTCTGCCGGCGGCATCACAGGATACAAGATAAACTTAAAGGAATTCCAGTTATCATATTGATTGCCATGCTCAATATAGATTTTATGTTCCTTGTCATAATAAAACCAGAGATAAAATTTTATTCTATTTTTGATGCTATTATCATTATTAGAGAGAATATTAACTAATTCCTTCTGCACATCATCCCAGAAGAGTTCAATGTCATGGTTGCCGCTGATTATAGATAGATTATTGCCTTTTGATAGAAAATCTTTTAGCGCCTCAAAGAATGTTTTATGCCCGCCTCGTATCCTCTGCAGCTTAAAGATTGTTTTATGAGGCTCTGTCCCAAGACCATAAATATCCTCTTTTTTATCAAGCCTGATCTTTCCCTGTTTTTCAAGCTTCTTTGCAAAATTGCCGTTCACCTGAAGGAAGTCAAACATGTCGCCATTTATAATCAGGTTATTTTGCCCTGGGTTTTCTTTCTCCAGATATTCAAGAAATCTTTTAAACTCATTATCAAAGAAAAAATCTTCTTCGCGGGAATAACATTTTGTCTCTTCATTAAAGCCGGCAGAAAGGTGAAGGTCGCTGATAACGATAAGGGTATCCTTTTTATTGTCCATATCGCCTCCTCAATAACTAATTCGTTCCTGGCAGCGGGACCTTTCCAAGAATGTATTTTAAGTCATCATCATCAAACCGTATGCCTGCGCCTGCATAGAAATTATCCCTGTTTGTATTAAGAAAATTATCATAGCCGCCGTATGCAAAAAAGTTCTTGAAAAAATTAACCTGAGCGCCTGCTTTTAGATGAGGCCTCTTCTGATAGTGCCTGCTGCGGTTAAAGTCCCATGAATCTTTATTGGTAAAGTCCCATGCATCCACATTAAGCTGAAGTATGTCCTTAAATAAGAAATAGTCTGCGCCAACGCCGAAGGTATTCTCAATCATGCCTATTCTCAGGGCAAGGTCTTCGTATCTCTTTGCAAATTCAATGCTGAATTTTAAAGAATCCTCTTTCTTCTCTTCGTGTGTAACTGTTGTTGTTGCAACACCGCCTGTTGTTGTGGTTGTCTCCGTATCTGTCGTGGTTACCCTTCCAAATGGGTCGCTTACAATCTCAAATATGTAATATTTATCCTCTCTGGGTTTTAGCTGTAAAGTCAAATATCCCTTTGCAGTTACATCCTCAAATAAATATTCAGACCTAAAGCCGACAGTTGTTTTAAATGACTCTGCCTTTGCAACATAGTCTTTAATTCCAACAAGTGTCTCATTAAGATTTTCATATACCTTGTCGTCTGTAACAAGCTTGCCGAGTGTTCCTTCGCCCTTTTCCACCTTTTCAGCAATCTTATTTAATTTCTCAATTGTGCTGTTAAGATTCTTATAAAGCTCCTCATCAGCAATGAGCTTTCCCATTGTGCCTTCACCCTTCTCAATCTTATCTGCTATGGTGTTAAGCTTTGCTATCAATTGAGGCGTATCGCTCTTAAGCATTGCAGAAAATTCCTGAAAATTTTTCATTGTGCTGCTGAACGCGTCCTTATTTACACTCACCAGTTTATTCAGATTTTCACTGAGCTCCCTGATATTCTGAACCATCTCCTTTAGGGCATCCTGGCTCTCCTGTGTCCCAAGGACATTTCTTAATGCGCCTGTTATGCCCCTGATATCCTCTGCTATGGAGCTCAACTGATTTACCAATTTATCTATATCTGCAGGAGGAGCGCCCTGTGCAATCCTTTCATGCTCCTTCAAGGTTTCACGCTCTCCCCCTGGAACAATCTCAACATACTTCTCGCCCATCAGACCTGTTGCCTTTATGAGTGCATTGGCGCCTTTTGGTATATTAATGTCAGGGTATATCCTCAGGGTAACCCTTGCCTTTCCATTTTCAAGCCCTATCTTAGCTACTTTTCCCACCTCCACGCCTGCAATCCTTACTGGAGATTTTAAATCAAGGCCTGCTACAGAATCAAATAGAACATCTATTTCATAACCCTTTTCCTTTATCAGCCTGAATTCACTTACCTGAAATGTCAGATAAGCGAGCATTATAATGGCGATAAGAACAAAGAGTCCAAGTTTAGCCTCTGTTGTGATTCCTTTCATTAGAGTTCCCCTATTATACTACACTTACTGTTTCTTCTTCTCAAAATACTAACATAGCCTAAGAATTGAAAGAAAAATTAAAAATCAAATATTAAAAATCAAAATTACTATGCAAAATTCAAAGATAAATAATAAATCTTTAGAAATTTTTGGATTTTGATATGCCATTTTGCATTTTGCTTTTTACATTTTTATTTTATCCATCAACTATTTGACCAGTTTAAGTTAAATAAAGTATTAAAGATTATTGCACTCACTTTACCCAACCTTAATCGGCCCTACAGCGCTCCCTGTAATAAACTGCTTCACAAGAGGGTTTTTTGTATGCTTAATCTCATCAGGTGTTCCCACCTCTACAATCTTCCCTTCATAGAGCATTGCAATCCTGTCTGCAATCTTATACGCGCTAACCATATCGTGCGTAATTGCAACTGATGTCACCTTTAACTTTTCTCTCATCTCAATTATAAGGTCATTGATTACATCTGCCATTATCGGGTCAAGTCCTGTTGTGGGCTCGTCATATAAAAGTATCTCAGGGTCCATTGCGATTGCCCTTGCAAGCCCCACCCTTTTCCTCATGCCTCCGGAAAGGTCAACAGGCATCATGTCCTCTATGCCTGCAAGGCCGACCATCTTTAATTTTTCGCCTGCAACAGCCCTTATCTCCTTATCTGAAAGCATGGTATGCTGTTTTAAGGCAAAGCCCACATTCTCCCATACTGATAACGAATCAAAGAGCGCTGCACCCTGGAAGAGCATGCCGAATTTCTTTCTGAGATTATCAACATCTCCTCCCTTTAATTTAGCCATATCTTTACCGGCTATAATTATACTTCCTTTGTCAGGCTTCAAGAGACCGATTATGTGTTTTATCAGAACAGATTTACCGCTTCCGCTTCCGCCGATAACAACCATGCTCTCGCCCTTTTTAATTTCAAGGTTAACGCCGGCGAGAACCTTTTTATTCCCGAATGCCTTATATAGGTTTATTACCTGTATCATCTAAAAAAGTATCGCTGTCAGAAAATAATCTGATATCAATATCAACATCATTGATATAACAACTGCGCCTGTTGTCGCCTTTCCCACTCCCTCTGCGCCGCCTGCTGCATAAAAACCCTTATAACAGCTTATAACGGCAATTATTAATCCAAATATTGCTGCCTTAAAAAGGCCGCTGAAGACATCATTCATCTCAAGATAATCAAAGCTCCTCCTCATATATACAACCGGGTTTGCATCCAGAACCTTAACACCAACAAGATAGCCGCCGAATATGCCGAGCATATTAGATATAATTGTTAAAAGAGGGAGCATAATAAAACCTGCGATGACCCTTGGCACAGCCAGATATTTTATAGGGTTTGTTGCCATTGTGGCGAGTGCGTCTATCTGTTCTGTTACACGCATTGTGCCAAGCTCTGCTGCCATTGATGCGCCTGCACGGCCTGCAACAATAAGGCCTGTCAATACAGGGCCCAGTTCCCTTGTCATGGAGAGAGCAACCACTGTGCCGACAAGACTCTCTGCATTAAATCTTTTAAAACCTGTATAGCTCTGGAGTGCAAGAACCATCCCTGTAAAAGATGCCATAATTATAACAACACCGACTGAATTAACGCCGATTTCCTCCATCTGTTTAAATATATTTCTTAGATACAAAGGCGGACGAAAGAGCCATAGAAGTGTCTCAATGAAAAACACCATTATCCTGCCCATCTCTTCTATAAAGTGCGCAACTGCAAGGCCAATATCCTCAAGCCAGTTCATAGGAATTCCTTTTTTATTTATTAATATAAACCCTCGGCACCCTTTTACCTATGGAACACAAAACCTCATAAGAGATGGTATTGGTAAGCCTTGCAATATCATCTGCAGTAATTGCCTCGCCTCCCTGCGAACCCATTAACACCGCTTCATCATTAATTTCAACGTCGATGATATCAGTTACATCTATCATTGTCATATCCATACAGACCCTTCCTGCGATAGGCGCCTTTTTGCCTTTTACTATAACAGAGCCTTTATTAGAAAGGCCCCTGCTGTAGCCGTCTGCATAGCCAACAGGAAGTGTTGCAATGATGCTCTCCCTTTTTGCAGCAAATGTGCGGCCGTAGCTGATGTATGTCCCTGCTGAAACCTTTTTCAAATGTAAAATCCTTGTCTTTAAGCTCATTACAGGGATAAGATTTAAGCCTACCCCCCCTGTTCCCCCCCTTAGCAAGGGGGGGATTAAAGGGGGGGTAGAAAACGGCGCATAGCCATACAGCATTATCCCTGGCCTTGCCATATTAAATTTATCATTTTCAAAATCAACAAGGGCAGCGCTGTTTGCAATATGCTGATAAGGTATTTTTATTCCTTCCTTATTAAGTCTTTTAACTATTGAGTTGAATTCAGCCATCTGTTTTTCTGCATACGCCTTATCTGATAGGTCTGCATCTGCAAAATGCGTCATTATTCCTTCTACCTTTATATTCTTTTGCGATGCCGCTTTTTTTACAAAATCAACTGCTTCATCAGGCAGAACGCCTATCCTTCCCATGCCTGTATCAATCTTTATGTGAATATTTATCTGCTTGTTTTTGTTTTCTGCCTCTTTTGCAATGGCCTTTAAAAAACCCTCTTGATAAACAACAGGCGTCAGGCTATATTCTGCAATCTTTGGTATCTGGCTCTCAAATACGCCGCCTAAAACTATTATTGGTATTTTAATCCCGGCATCCCTTAGTTCTATACCTTCTTCAACTAACGCTGTGCCGAGATACTGAACGTCGTTCCTTACAAGCGCCTCAGATACCTTAACAGCGCCATGCCCATATGCATCTGCCTTTACAACAGCAAGGAGCTGGCTTTTGGAGCCTGCTAATCTCTTTGCCTCATTCAGATTATGAACTAATGCCTTGATATCTATCTCTGCACAGGTCGGCCTCTGGTATTTTATATCAAGAGCCATCTACTGATGAACACCTCTCTTGTTCGCACTTTTGCTGAAATGCATCTGATAATAATCCCCCCTCACCCCCCGAAAACTTCCCGCACCTGTCACCCCATTTTGCAATGCTTTCGCCTTCTGCAGATACATCAACTACCTCGCAGATATTTGCGCAGTCCTTGCACTCAAAGCTTGATGTGCGGTAATTAAAATTTGTAATCTCAAAGCCTTTGAAATTCGTCTTTGCATTTGAGACTGCAATCTCTTCCTTTGCAAGCAGCGCTGCGCCAATTGCGCCCATTACATTATAATATTGCGGCACATAAACCTTTTTATTCAGCTCCTTTTCAAAAGCAGCCTTTATCCCGATATTCGCAGCAACGCCTCCCTGAAATACAATCGGCTCTTCTATCTGCTTTCCACGCACAAGGTTATTAAGATAATTCCTTACCATTGCATCGCAGAGGCCTGCAATGATATTCTCAAGGGGATGGCCAAGCTGCTGCTTGTGAATCATATCGGTCTCTGCAAATACTGTGCATCTTCCTGCTATCCTGACAGAGGTCTCTGATCTTAATGCGTAGTCTCCGAATTCTTCAATAGGTATGCCAAGACGTCCTGCCTGCTGGTCAAGAAAAGAACCTGTGCCGGCAGCGCATACACTATTCATTCCAAAGTCTGCAACAATGCCGTTGCGGAGAAATATGATTTTTGAATCTTGGCCGCCAATTTCAAAAACTGTTTTTACTGACGGTATAAAATGGGAGGCGGCAACTGCATGGGCAGTAATCTCGTTTTTAACAACATCAGCTCCGACAAGTATGCCGGTAAGGTGCCTCGCACTTCCTGTTGCGCCGACGCCGATTACATCAAGGCTTAAACCTAATCTCTCGGATATCTCTTTAAGGCCTTTCTGAACGGCCTTGATTGGCTCTCCCCTTGTTCTAACATAAGATGAGGAAAGAACGCTGCCGCTTTCATCAATAACAGCGGCATTGGTGCTTACAGAACCCACATCAATTCCAAGATACATTTTCATGCTATCTTCTTTTCAGTCTTTTCCCCTGAATGTTCTTCCCATGCAGGGTCGGCAAATTTTCCGTAGCCATCTGTATACTTATCCATATCATCTGCAAGGGTCGTTACAAGCGTCTCTGCGCCTTCGTGCGTCGGTTTTGCGCCAGATGAAAAGACAGCCTCTCTCCAGACTTCGGGCCTGTCAATAAGCATGCAAGGCCTGTAGAGATTTCCGCCTGATGCAAGGCGGTCTTTTATTGTGGTAAATAGTTTTGACTGGAGCGCCTGCTTCATGGTTGTGTTATGGATATTGTCCACTGCGTAATGTGCAAAGACGCACGGCTCTATATCGCCGTTTGAATTTATATGCAGATACCGCCTCCCTGCTGCAAGGCAGCCTCCGACTATTGGGCCGTCATTCCAGAAGTCTGCAAGGAGAATCGGTTTTGTTGACCTGAAATACAGCAGCCTCTGCCTCAATAGATCCCTCTGCTCAGGCTTTGGCATTAGCTCAAGATTCGGCTCCCTGCCAACAGGGCAGTATGAAAAGAACCATCCGAGTGTGCACCCCTTTTCAATCATATGGTCAATAAATCTGTCGTTTGAAATTATGTCTGTATTTATGCTTGTCTGCGTATATGAAAATCCGAAGAGCACACCTGCCTCAGAAAGGAGGTCCATTGCCTTCATAACAGTGGCATAGTGGCCTTTGCCGCGGCGCAGATCAGTCTCCTCCTCATAGCCCTCAATGCTTATTGCAGGAAGGATATTTCCTATATTCGCAATGCGGTCAATCAGTTTCTCATCAAGCAGGCCACCGTGCGTAAAGACATGAAATGCCATGTCCTTATGCCTTTCAAATACATCCAGTAAATCCTTTCTAAAAAACGGCTCACCTCCTGATATGACTGCAAAATAGATGCCCATCTCCTTTGCCTCATTCAGTATCCTGTCTATAACCTCTACGCTTAAACCCTTATCCTTAATATAATTGCCTGAATAGCAGCCAAAGCATTTGAGATTGCAAAGCATTGATGGGCTGATTACAATAAAACCCGGAGGATAAAAACCATTCTTGTCCTGAAATTCCTTTCTTTTATTTGTGCCGATTAAGAGCTGATTTATGAAGAAACTCTTTACAAGCTGCTGTCTGTGGGCAGGGTGTGTCTCCCTTAAAATCTTTTTTGCTACGATAAGGCTCGGATGTCCAGATTGAAAAAGATCCCTTATCCATCTTATTATCTTTATATAATAGTCCTTTTTTGCCAGCCTCTCTGCAAGATATGTCAGCCTTATTAACGTTGCATCCGAACTGTTCCCAACCATCCCGAGCATAGCGACCATAACCTTTGCAATAGTATAGTTTTTTAGCCGCTGGTAATAGTTCATCCCCTTAAACTCCTTTCGTATTCTGCTAAATTATTTGATAATTCTATATAAACAACCCCCCTTAGTCAAGTTTTTTATTTAACCATTTTCTTTTCTTGACATGCAAGAGATTCGGTATTATCCTTTTTATAAAGGAGAAGTAATGGGAGTATATGAAGAAGTAAAACAGGCATTACAGGACATAGTCGCTCCTGAATTAAGGGCGCTTCAGGTTGGGATAAAACGGCTTGATGAAAAGATAGATATTGCCATCCAGATAAGGGAGAGACTTGCTGCTTTAGAGGCAAAGGTAGCTGCCACAGTAAGATAGCAAAAAAAAGGAAACTAAAAGTTTCTCTCCAAGCTATAGGGTTAAAAACTGCTTGCAACAATAGCTGAAGTATAGTATACTATTTTTGTTACAAGCATACCGACAAAACAGATTCAAGGGTTGGGGGACCCTTTAGAGTTTGGTGAGGAGCGTATTCGTATTTAAGGCTTGGCGATTAAAAAATCGCCAAGCACAAACGCTTATTAACCAGATTTTAAAGGAGGTGCCTCCAGTGAAAAGTCCTGCCGTCGTATTAGAAAGACCATCTGAAAGAGTTGCGGCTAATAAAAAGATAGCATCAGAGACGACTTCACAGGTTAGTAAATCAGAGTTCGCTTTTGTTATCCATACAACAGATATAAAACTTTTAAGCATTGCATTGAATATACCGTTGCTTCCTTATGTTCCGCACAGCCTGCTTAAGAAGATATTTGAGTGGCTTCCTCCTTTTAAGTGTTCTAATATAACCGGGATTACCTCTTTGACCGGCAGAAGAATTGAAGGCGACCTAATATTTTGCCCGCTATTGCCAGAACAGATAATAAATTTAGAGCAGGGCTTTGTTCTAAAGAAAATAATTAAAGCAGGTGAGATAGCAAAAAAAAATGGTGCAAAGATTCTTGGCTTGGGCGCTTATACAGCACAAGTAGGTAAAAGGGGAGTTTTGGTTGCCAAAGGTCTGAACATGCCGGTAACCACAGGAAGCAGTTATACAGCCGCAGTAACTTTAGATGCAATATTTGAAGCTGCAAGAAAGATGCATATAAAGTTACCTGAATCAAAGGTTGCGATTATTGGCGCAACAGGTGGAATAGGCAAGGCTTGCTCTCAGATAATTGCATCTCATATTCATCACATCACATTAATAGCACGAAATCAGGAAAGGTTAAATAATCTTGCGAAATCAATATATGAAGAAAATAGGTCTATTACTGTAGAAACTGCTACTAATATTTCTGAGAAAAATATTTCTGATTGTGATATTATTATCATTGTTACTAATGATCCCACACTCTTAATTAATATTAAAAGCCTTAAAATCGGAGCAGTAGTTTGTGATGTTTCCCAGCCGCCGAATATATCAAAACAAGACAGGGAATTGCGAAAGGACATTTTAGCAATTGATGGCGGGATTGTTAAACCATATGGAGATGTTGATTTTAATTTTTATTTTGGGCTTCCTTCTGGGCTGGCCTTTGCGTGTATGGCAGAGACAATGCTTTTGGCCTTAGAAGAAAAATACGAGTCGTTTTCTATAGGAGGAAATATCAGCACTGATAAGGTGATGGAGATTTCGCAGCTTGCAGCCAAACATGGTTTTGTATTGGCAGAATTGAAAAGCCTTGGTAAGCCTGTATTAACCGAAGAAATTGCTTCGGTGATAAAATATATTCAAGCCACATATAGTTATGCATAATACTCAATGAAGCGTAGAAGTATATGAATATCTTTAATGTATATACAATTACATCATTTTTAGCATCTATAGCTTGTTTATCTTTAGGGTCATTTGTATATCTAAAAGACAAAAATAATCCTATAAACAAATCCTTTGGTTATCTAAATATAGTAATAGCAATTTGGACATCCTTCCCTTTTGTGACTGGCCTTGCAGCGACAAAGGAAGATGCATTATTATGGGCAAGAATTGTGCACATTGCTGCTGCCTTAACTCCGAGTGTCTTCTTGCATTTTACCTTTACGCTCTTACAATTAAATAATAGACAACGAGAAAAAAATGTTTTAAGAGTATCGTATTTAGTATCTGTTGTTTTTATATTTTTCTTATTTAGTTCTAATTTTATTAAGGACATACTTCGTCATTTTCCCTTTTCTGCCGTAGTGCCAGGACCACTTTACTTCCCTTTTATGTTGTTTTTTACTTTTATGTGCATATATTCTTTTTATAGTCTTTTTGTTGTATATAAACAGTCTATCGGTACTAAAAAGAACCAATTAGGTTATGTGTTTGCAGGTTTTAGTTCAGCTTATATAGGGGGTACGCTATATTTTGGTGTAGTATATTTTAGGATGGAACCGATTCCCCACGATGTCTTTGTTATCTTATATGCTGCTATAATTACCTACGCAATAATCAAATACCGCTTGCTAAACATAGATGTTGTATATAAAAAAGGCGCTGTATATTCAGCAGGTCTTCTTATTATATTAGCCCCGACCTTTCTGCTAATTTTATGGTTACAAAGACTCTTTCTCGGTTCAGTAAATACATCCTTTTCTATTTTTCTCTTATGCATTATTGGCATATCTGCAATTGTCTTTCACAAATTAAAGCTCAGGACTGAACATGCGCTTGAGAATACCCTATTTTATAAGAAATACAATCCCTATAAAGTCCTCTCCAATTTCACAAAGGAGATGGTATCAGTTATAACATTAGAGGAGCTTCTTGACAGAACCATCAATACCTTTGTTGAAACACTTAAGATTAAAAAGGCTTCAATCTTTTTGTTTGATGAAGAAAATAAAAACTACGGAATGAAGGCGTCTTTTGGCCTTGAGGAAGAAAAGAACAAGATTAAAATAAAGCAGGATGAGCCATTGCTCAATTATTTTCTTGAGAAAAAGGATGTGGCCATAAGGGAAGAAATAGAAAGATACCCAAGCACACAGCAAACTCGGGAGATGATAAAGCTCCTAAAAGACATTGAGTCGGAAATAGCCATACCCTTTATGGAAAAGGATAAGATAGTCGGCTTCTGCAACTTAGGTGCAAAGGGTGACAGGAGCATGTATTCCCATGAAGACATAGAATTATTTCTGTCGCTT
Source organism: Nitrospirota bacterium (assembly GCA_023248415.1). Lineage (GTDB taxonomy): Bacteria > Nitrospirota > CAKKRA01 > 9FT-COMBO-42-15 > 9FT-COMBO-42-15 > 9FT-COMBO-42-15. The sequence goes on along the minus strand of JAHFEP010000023.1, from coordinate 376 downwards.
GGCCATCAGGCATCTATTGCAATAAAGAATGCCCTGCTTATAGAAAAAATAAAGGAATCAAAACACATAATAAGAAGGATGGAAAGGCTGAAGACCATAGGAGATATGGCAGCAGGACTTGCGCATGAGATAAGAAATCCGCTTGTTCCAATAAAAACATGCCTGGAGCTGCTACACGGAGAGCATGGTGTAGACATTGAATCTATCAAAAAGATAGCTGTATGCGCCTCAGAGGAGGTAGTGAGAATAGAGTCATTATTAAAGGAGATAATGGACTATTCAAGGCCGAGGATGCCTGTGCTAAAGGAAGAAGACATAAATGACATTGTAGAAAAGACCATAATCTTTGTTGAATATGAGGCAAAGAAGAAGGGTA
>JAHFEP010000312.1:1847-2680 GCA_023248415.1 Nitrospirota bacterium | reverse complement strand
AAGTTGCTGCATCGCTGGCATCTAAAGACATTCGCAGTTCATCAAGACCTATCCTGATTAATTCTTCAGCCTTTTTCCTGTCTAAAAGGCTCATATTATCATTAAAACAAACCTGTATATTTTTGTTCTTTGCATAAGCCACCATTGATATAAAATCCTTGTTAAGAAACGGTTCTCCAATACCATGCATATGAAGTTTTATTACGCCATCAATCTGATCAACAATTTTCTTAAATTCTTCAAGGGTCATATCTTTAGCCAACCGTTCACGGGCTTTCTTATCGCACATAATACAATCCATATTACACCTAACAGTTGTTTCTATCTGCAATTCTTTTGGCATGGATTGCACAGATATAGCTTCCATCACATCCTCCTCGTAACGTAACTTATTCACCTGAAATTATTATTTTAGAACAGGGGATTCTATAAATTTTTATTCCGTTCATTCTTAATCCATTCTATAACACCTTCTATCTCATCATCTAATCTATATTTTGCCTTAAAACCTAATACCTTCTCTGCATTAGAATTGCTGGCTATAGAATTTCCTGGCTCGCCAACAGCCGGGGCAGTATATTCTTTTGACAGACCCTTCCCTATTTTCTGAATCAAAATATCTGCTATCCTATTAACATTAGTTTCCATACCTGTTCCAACATTAAAAACCTCACCGCTGCAATCTGCATCCATGGCTCTCATATTGGCTTCTGCAATATCTTTTACTGAAATGAAATCTCTTACCTGGCTGCCGTCGCCAAAAATAATCGGCGGCTTGTTTTCCAGCAGCCTGTTTATAAAAATAGTTATTACTCCTACATACGGAGTTAATG
>JAHFEP010000312.1:0-1806 GCA_023248415.1 Nitrospirota bacterium | reverse complement strand
TTTAAACAATATTTTTCACCTGCCAACTTGCTTATACCATAAGGAGATGTTGGATCCTTAGGATGTTCTTCATCAAGCGGTAAATATTTAGAATCCCCATAAACTGCCATAGATGACGCATAAATAAATTTTCTTACTTTGCTATTCCTCATAGCATTCCATATATTTAATGTCCCCATTATATTGGTTTGTGCATCTTTATAAAACTCTGCTACAGATGACCGTATACTTACCTTCGCAGCCTGATGAAACACAATATCTACTCCATTGAGCGCCAGATTAACCTTCTTAACATCAAGCACATCACCTTCAATAACTGCTGCACCTGAAGGAATATTCTCCCTTTTCCCCATTGAAAAATCATCCAGCACTACCACTTCCATTCCTCTTCTTAAAAGAGATTCAACAATATGAGAACCAATAAACCCAGCGCCGCCTGTAACCAATGCCTTTTTAAACTTCATGCTATTACCCCCTCTAAAATATTTTCCCCTCTCTTGTGCCAATCATACTCTTGTGCTACTTCCCATGATTCAGCACTGGATTTTTTGAAAAATGCGGAGTCTTCCAGAAGTTTTATCACTGTTTGTGCATACATCTTGGTATCCATTAAATCAACCCATACCATACCCTTGGGATAGTGTTTTCTAATTGGGGGGGTGCTATATGCCACTACAGGCAGTTTACACCCCATGGCCTCAGCAGGGGTTAACCCTCCACTGTGAAAAATCTCTGTGCATAATAAAACCTTACTCGATTTCAAAACCTGGAATTTCTTTTCTCCATCCAAAAAACCTAACATATCTATATTGTCTGATAATCCCTTGTCTTTAATTTTTCCCCTCATAGCCTTTTCCATGGGGCCTTCGCCTATAACCGCCAATTTAGCATCTTTTTTATGTTTCACTACACCTTCCCATATATCAATAAGCTCCAAAGGAGCCTTTTGCGGGTGGAGCCTTCCAATAAAACATCCATCATATTCACGGTTATTAAGTGGAGCAATCCCATCAACCCATTTTAAATCTATCCCACCGTAAACACAACATACCCTCTCCCCTTCAACACCCCTTTCAATAAAAATTCCCTTATCTCCGTCATATGTAACAGCAATACGATTTGCACTCTTCTCCATTAGATTCAAAGTTACTTTCTGCCCCATATAATACCCTATTGTGTGCAATCGCGGCAATTGCCATTTCTCTTTCTGATTTGAATATTCAAATCCTTTAAATGGATTAGGGGCAAACATATACATCCCGGCAATCCATCTGCAATCCTTATGTTTCTTTTTTATTAGAACACTGGGGATAACATCAGGCCAGAAGTCTGAAGCAGAATAAACTATATCAGGGGCAACGACTTTTCTCGCAATAATACCGCCTAATATAGTCCGAATAATTATACCTAAATAAAAACCCCATTTGTTATATCTAAAAGTCTGCAGCCTCAGGTATGTTACTTTATCCAACTGCTCCCGCTGGCAGATGCGGTACATCTCGTCAGAAACCAGCAAAAATACATGGTGTCCCATATCAGCAAAAACCTTAGCAAATTCTACAAAGATTTTATCTGAACCAGAAATACCCGTACCTACCGTATTGAAGGAGACCATATAAATTTTAAGAGGCCGCATAACATTATATTTTATCTAATTTTCTAAATGCTGTCAACCCCATTTTAACAACCTGTCAAGCCAATTTAGAAATGTCCTGTTTTTACCAAAATAGAAATGTCCGCGTTTCATGGTTGAACTCCTGTTTGTTCTTCCACTTTGTGTTTAGTATCTTTACCAATCCTAAATCC
>JAHFEP010000311.1 GCA_023248415.1 Nitrospirota bacterium | reverse complement strand
TCGGGAAAACCATCTGCAAGTTTTTTATAATATGAGATTGCCTTTTTAAAATCATTTTTATTTGAATAAAAATCTGCAGCAGCAAAGAGGGCGTCATCCATCCATTCAGTTTCGCTGTATCTTTTGAAAATAGTCTGATAACTATTCAGCAGATTATCATCATCGCCAAGCCTGGCATAGCATCTTCCAAGCCATAGGAGCGCCTCAGCGCCTGCATTTTTAGACGGCGCCTGATTGACTATCCTGTTAAAAATCTGGATAGCATCTTCTGTCTTTCCTATTTTAAAGAGTGATATGCCAAGTTTTTGCAATATCTCGCTATGCCTTTCTGCAGGAAGCGCCTCAAGCAGCCTTTGATATTCTGTGACTGCCTTGTCAAATAGGGGATATTTATAAAGATTATTTGCCCGTAACAAAAGTTCATCAATTGTAAGGTCAGGTATCTGGGAATTTTTATTTTTAAGCTCTGCAAATCTTTCCTCTGCAGTTTTTGACAAGGAATGATAAGGATATTCGTAAAGTATCCTCTTATAATAATCCGCTGCATTTACATCATTGCCTTCTTTTTCAAATACCTCTCCAATCTTATATATGGCATTAGCTGTCAGGCCGTTCTCCGGGAATCTCCTAACAAACTCGTTGAAGCCTTCCTTTGCAAGAAAAAGATAATTGGCAGAAAGATTCGCCTCTGCCTTTTTATAGATGGCCCTTGAAATCAACGGGCTGTTCGGAAATGATTTGATAGCCGCATCATAATTCTCTACTGCATGAGAGTAATATTCCTTAGAAAGATAGTATTCTGCCAGGAAATAGAATGCATAGTCTTTAAGCTCCTTATACTCCTGCGCAGAGGTTTTTAAATAATCAACTGAGCGCGGGTCAAAGGCCTCTTTATAAATCTTGCCAATCATAAATAATGACCTCTTCCTCCATATTGAGTCAGGGAAACTCCCTGCAACAGCCAAGAAACCGCTTACTGCCTCAACCCTCTTTCCATCCTTATAATCCTTCATTGCCGTATCAAAACAGTGCTCAGGATAATGACAGGTCTGAACAGCAGGCTCTGCCTCACTCTTTTTCAGTTCAATAGGATTCTCTTTCACAACATTCTTTGTTGAACAGGAAACAGCCGATGATATACAAAAGAGAAAAATCGCTATATATTTAATGTAATTTCTAAGCATTTAACTTGACCCCATGAATCCTTGAACCCATGAACCCTTTAAAATACATAAATATGGTTTATATAATAAATCACCCTCAGTGAAATCGGCAACTGCTCAATCTCCCATTCCTTTGGAAACACCTCATAAGGCGCTGCATCGCTTAAAAGCCTCAAGACATCTTCATCTAATATACTATGTCCGGAAGAGCCCAAAAGCGTAAGGCCTCCTAACTTCCCATCCTTTAATATAATGAAATTTACTTTAACCTCACCCTGCAGCCTTCTCGCCTTTGCAATCTCTGGATAACTTCCAACCGACTCCAGCCTCCTCTTTAATTTTGCAAAATATGCTGTATATTTGAACTCCTCTGTATTCTTTTTTATAGGGTCATTGTCCTTTTTCAATGTATATTTATCTACCCCTGCATATTTTTCCAAATCCTTTTGATTAGCAAATGGCAGGCCGTCGCGCAAATTAATATCAGGCTTATTTATTACGCCCTCTTTCCCCTGCTGAGCATGGCCTGTCACAGGAGGCTTTAATCCAGGAACAGCATTAATGGAATCCTTTACCAAAGGTATCTTTGCAATATCAGGCCTATTTATGCTTCCTGATTTACTGCTTGCTTCACCTTTTCTTTGTGGTATGCCTTTTGGCGGCATAACCTGCGGCTGAATACCAATCCCCTTCAAAAGAGCAGGGTCTATCACACTTACAAAAAAGGGTTCTTTTTTATAATTAAAACCAATAAGATAGAAGATTATCATCAGCAAGACAAAGGTAAGGTGTATAAAAAAAGAAATCGTTAGCGGAATAGTCAAGGCATTTTTTGTAGTCTTAAGCTCAACCATAAAAGTCAATCCTCAATTATAATTTTATCACACTAAAGACCTTTATTCAATTTAAAAGAACATCACCTCCCGACTCTCGGCAGCTTTAAAATGTGCATTATATCTGTCCTCCACTTTCCCTCTTCAAATACAAGCTTAAAGGTCTCATGACGGAATGCCTCTTTTATATTGCTCTTATAGCCCATCTTGGCTTTAACATACACAACTGTAGGCGATTTATATATTACTTTTATCTCCCTTGCTGCATCACCGCAGCACATAAGTTTAAATTTCTTTTGCTTCATGCCTCTGATAAAAGCCTCTTTTGAAACCCTTATATGGCTTGACAACGTTCCGTATTCATAAAGCTCCTCATACCTCTCTTCCTTCCAGTGGTAAATAATGCTGTCAAAGTCCCTTTCTGATAGTCTCTTTGTTTCATCAATATCAGCAGAAGGCGGTTTTCCCCTCTTTGCAGCAGAGATATCAGCAAGACCAAAAACCATGAATAAAAGAAGCATAAAAAGTATAAGCCTTTTCATTAATAGCCCTCCTAATTTAGTAAATTTACTTCTGAGTGTAACAGAAGGCAGCCATACTTTCAAGAGAAACCAGCTCCTGTGTCAAGCCAATTTAGAAATGTCCTGTTTTTACCAAAATAGAAATGTCCGCGTTTCATGGTTGAACTCCTGTTTGTTCTT
>JAHFEP010000143.1 GCA_023248415.1 Nitrospirota bacterium | reverse complement strand
AATCACAATCGCAGGCAAGCACAATCTCATGGCAAGGATTACAGATTCCAAGACAGACAATCCCCTAAATTATATTCTTGATAAAGAGATAGAGATAAAATCAGGAGAGGTTGCTGTGATTGATCTGACCAATAAGTTTTAAGGTTCTTTAACTACTTCTCCGCCAGAAGCTGTCCATCCTTTTATTCCGCTGTCAAGATTGCTAATCTTGCTGTAACCGAGGTTTACAAGTATCTCGCAGATTTTTTTTGACCTTTCTCCGTCTTCTGAATAGACAACTATATCCTTTGATTTTTCTTTTTCTAATACCTTATTCATTGCCTTAAGGCTTGTGTAAGAAAGGTTTACAGCGCCTTTGATATGGCCTTCATTGAAAAGCTCTTTAATCCTTGTATCAACAATAATTAGCTCGCTATTCTGCTTCATCATCTCCTTAAGGTCATTTGGCAAAATCGTTGCATATTTGTATACAGGTACGCTGCTGCGCTTTGTTTCTGCCAACATGATTAAGATTTTTGTGGCACCGAATATCATGGTTAGGCCAAAGATGGCTGCATATAAAAGGTATATCTTTTTCTTCCTGTCCATTCAGTATTTCTCCTTAATTGAAGGTGTGATTAAATGTTGAAGTATTATAGGTTTTTTAGCCCTGAATGTCAATCAAATTATCCCATCTTTATATGATAAATGTCCTTGATTTTAGCAGTAAAATATAGTATAAGTATATAGATTTATGGATGATATTGAGCTTAGTCAAAAAAGCAGGAGGCTCTTGTATGCATGGGTATTTTTGCCTGTTTTTACACTTATATTTGCAGGCATCTTTGCATTGCTCATAGCCTTGGCGCGCACCCCAATAATCCAGAATCTCTTTCCCAACAAGGATTATTTTTATATAGCCCTTGTCGGTCATGTTGTTCTTGCGGTTGTAATATGGTTTCTTACATTTAAGGGCGCATTATGGGTTCTCACTACAACAGGTTTTTTAAAAAGGGATCCATTCAGCCTTTTGCTCGGCTGGGTTTCATTTTGGCTGACTGCATCTGGCACAATATTAATAATACTCCCTCCAATAACTGGCCGTGGTGTTCCAGTAATTATTAACTATATCCCTGTAATAGAACATCCGCTCTTTTATATCGGACTTATTTTATCAGGCATTGGTGTATTATTAACCATTATTAATGCACTCCTGACTATCTTAGATGCGAAAAGGGTAAATGATAAGTTACCTGCTCCCACCTTTGCAATGGGTCTGACAGGTATAGTTATTATCATTGCCTTTGTCTGCATAGGTATGTCATACTATTTTCAGGCACAGAAGGCATTTATAGATTTTGAGCGGCTCTTTTGGGGAGGCGGCCATATACTTCAATTTGCCAATGCAATGGCAATGGCTATGGTATGGATGCTTTTGACAAGGATTACTATAAACAAATATCCTGTCAGTGACAGAATAGCGAAGATGCTGTACCTGCTTTTTACAATCTTTGCTCTGCCTGCGCCAGTAATGTATTTTATTTATGATATAGCATCTCAGGCGCATAAGGATGCATTTACAGAATTGATGCGCTGGGGCATGGGCCCAAGCGGTGTATTTGTTATTATGGTCTTGATTGCACTGTTTAAAAGCAGGGGCACGGCGCTGCCCTGGTCAGACCCCGGCTTTTCTTCATTAATAATGTCAATTGCAATCTTTACCATAGGCGGTCTTACTGCCTTTGCCATTCGCGGTGTTAATGTAAAGATACCTGCGCATTATCATGGCGCAGTCGGCGGGGTTACAATAGCATTTATGGGGCTTGGGTATAAGATGCTGCCGCTTTTGAAAAGGGAGATTTATTATAAGAGGCTTGGGACAATCCAGCCGTATTTATACGGCATGGGCCTGCTGCTATTTATGTTAGGCCTGTTTTTAGCAGGCTCCCACGGTATGCAGAGAAAGGTCTACGGCTCTGACCAGATACTTGACAACCTCGGCAAGATAATCGGCATGGGGGTAATGGGTATCGGCGGCCTTGTTGCAATAGCAGGCGGCGCATCCTTTGTCTGGAATATGCTTGTGTCTTTGATAAAAGGCAGTAAGAATCTAACATGGCCTTAGTTTCTTGACACAGAGAAAATTATTCTGTAGAATCCTTTTGATGTATTCTTTCATAAAATCATGAGGTGTAAAATGGGACTTGCGCTTAAGAAAATAAGGGCTCATCCATATATTACCAGTAAAAAAGGGATATGCGGAGGCAGGAGTATAATTGAGGGGACAAGAATCCCTGTCTGGTCTCTTATCAGGTGGTATAAAACCGGCATGCCGATAGAAGAAATTCTTAAAGGGTTTCCACACCTGACTCCAGCGCAGGTCTATGATGCTTTTTCTTATTATTATGATAATCAGGAGGAGATAGAAAAGGATATAGCTGAAAATGAAGAGGTTGGCATTAAGGGAATTAAAAAATAATAATGAAATTCTATCTGGATGAAGATGTCCATGAAGATATTGCATTGGCTTTAAGATTAAGAGGATATGATGTCAGGACTACAAGGGAGGCAGGGAATAAGGGCCTGACAGATGCTGAACAGTTAAGATATGCAATATCTGAGGGTAGAATTATTATTAGCTTTAATGCGGCTGATTTTTATAAGCTTCATTCTGAACTCCTCAAGAAAGGCATTGAACACAATGGAATTATCCTCTCAAAACAGCTTCCAATAGGAAAAGTTATTAAATCACTGTTAAAATTAATTTCAGATATAAAAGATCAGGATATAAGAAACAATATATTATGGTTAAATGAATAACCAATTGATTAGAAAACCTGAATTAAATATAATAAAGAGAAATAAAGGGAGTTGAATGCCTAAGGCACAGACAAAGATTGAAGATTACAGAATAGCAAAGGAGCCCTATTATCTGCCGCACAGCAACGAGGTGGAGATATTCACTGCTGCGTATAAAAATAAGCTGCCTGTAATGTTAAAAGGGCCGACAGGATGCGGCAAGACAAGGTTTTTAGAATACATGGCATATAAATTAAAAAGGCCGCTGATTACTGTTTCCTGCCACGATGATTTAACCAGCAGCGATTTGGTTGGAAGATATTTAATAAAGGGCGGCGAGACTGTATGGGTTGACGGCCCTCTTACAGAGGCGGTTCGTATTGGCGCAATATGCTATCTCGATGAGATTGTTGAGGCAAGAAAGGATACAACAGTTGTTATCCATCCATTGACAGATGATAGAAGAATCCTGCCTATAGAAAAAAAAGGAGAGGTTCTAAAGGCAGCAGATGGTTTTATGCTTGTTGTCTCCTTTAATCCAGGTTATCAGAATATTTTAAAAAATCTGAAGCAGAGCACAAGGCAGAGATTTATTTCCCTTACCTTTACCTATCCACCTAAAGAGCAGGAGACAGAGATAGTAAAGCATGAGTCAGGTGTGAATGAAGAGACAGCAAAGTCTCTGGTTACACTGGGGGAAAAGATAAGAAACCTCAAGGATAAAGGATTAGACGAAGGCGCAAGCACAAGGCTTTTAATATACGCAGGACAGCTTATTGTGTCCGGTATTTCAACGAGAGAGGCATGTATCGCAGCCCTTGCAGAACCGATTACAGACGAGCCTGATATGAAAAGGGCGATAACAGAGATTATTGATACAGTGATATAAACGGCTTTGTAAAAAGTCCATCTGCTGCGTTGTCGCTTCGGCCTCGCATCCTCACATACTAACTTGTATGCTGCGGTGCGAATGCCTCGCTCCGCCTTGCATCTGGAGCTTTTTACTTTGCCGTTAAGATTTAAATATAAGAGAGGTGCATCAGATGAAAAAGATTTTCTTGATAGTTATTTTAATTCTATCTATTTTTATGCTTTCCTGCAGCAGGGAAAAGGCAGAAATTGGTGTTCTTGATCTGGATGGAAATGTTGTAAGAAAGGATAGAGAGTCTGCTGCAAGTTTTACACTTACAGACCAGAACGGTAAAAAGGTGAGGCTTGAAGATTATAAGGGGAGGCTCGTGTTAATTAACTTTATCTATACAAACTGCAAAGGCACATGTCCTCCGCTTTTATTAAAATTTAAAGAGATACAGCTTGACCTGAAAGAAGAATTTAAAAAGCAGACAGCCCTTATATCAATATCCTTTGACACTGAAAAGGACACACCAGAGGCGCTTAAGAAATTTGCAGAAAAGCAGGGTGCAGACCCTTTGTTCTGGACATTTCTGACTGGTTCGCAGGCAGAGATTGATAAGGTATTGCAGGACTATCAGGTGGCAGTCAGGAAAGGGCCTGACGGCGAATTTGGGCATATCAATATGGTTGTTATGATTGATAAGGACGGCAAGAGGAGATACGATTTCTTTGGCTATGACTATCAAACAGAAAAGATAATTGAAAGGATACATGAGGTCTTGAAAAAAAGGTGGTTCTGATAAAGAATGGTGATAGTAGGGGCGGCGTATGGATTCCTGCTTTCGCAGGAATGACAGAATAATAAATAAAATGGTTAATTGTGAATAAAGATAAGGCCATTAATATAATCTGCAAAAGCTTTTGCAAGTTCTATAAGCCTGAAAGGGACGAGGCGCTTGCGTGCAGGGGCTTTGACCTTGTGCTGAACTTGGTTGGCGAGAAAAAGATTAACGAAGCAAGAATATCAGAAATAACAGATTTCACACTTTCAGACTATCCCTTTGATGAGTTTCTAAAAGAGCGTCTCTGCAAAAAATGCGATTTTGTTATTGACGGCTGTGGTTTCAGAGATGATAGCTACCATGGCAAAAAAAAGGTTCCTTGCGGCGGGTATATACTTTTAACAATGTTATTGAGCAAAGGGATTATTAGGATTGAGGATATAACCAATAAGTAGGTAAATGGTAGCCGCAATTTAACCCTCTCCCCTTTGGGGAGAGGGAAGGGTGAGGGGAAAATACAATAAAACTGGAGGTCATTGATGAAAGAAGATACCGCAATCACCCGCGATGATGTAAAAGATTTCTACTCTGCTGCGGCAGTGGCTCCAAAACAGGAGCTGTGCTGCCCTGTAACATATACCCCTGATGATATAAGTCATATCCCTGAAGAGGTCTTTTCAATCTCCTATGGATGCGGAAGCCCTATAATCAATGCAGGCATAATGGAATCAGAGACATTATTAGACCTCGGCTCTGGCGGAGGTGTTGACTGTTTTATTGCAGCAAAGAAGGTTGGCCCCTTTGGTAAAGTAATCGGCATTGACATGACAGAGGAGATGCTTGAAAAGGCAAGAGGCTTTTCAAACATCGTTGCAACCAACCTTGGTTATAATAATATTGAGTTCAAATATGGTTTTTTAGAGGAGATACCTGTTGAGGACAATTCAATAGATATAATAACATCAAATTGCGTAATAAATCTTTCAATAAATAAAGAGGCTGTTTTTAAAGAAATCTACAGGACATTAAAAACAGGCGGAAGGTTTGTGATATCTGATATTGTATCAGACAGGACTGTGCCAGAGGATATAAAAAGGGATAAAGAATTGTGGGGCGAGTGCATATCAGGCTCAGTTACGCAGGAAGAATTTTTGAGGCTTGCAAAGGATGCTGGCTTTTATGGCATAGAGATTATAAAAAGGGATTTTTACAAAGAGGCCAATGGCATTAAATTTTATTCTGTTACTGCACGGGGCTTTAAATTTAAAAAAGGCAAGCGCTGTCTATATCTCGGTCATTATGCAGTATATCTTGGTCCGTTTTCATCTGTCCATGACGATGACAACCATGAGTTTAAAAGAGGCGAGATGGTGGAGGTATGCACTGATACAGTATTTAAATTGTCCAGACCTCCTTATGCTGGGGAATTTCTGATAATAGACACTGAAAGCGGCAGCGAGACAACATGCGGGCCGGGGTGCTGCTGACACATTGTCATTGCGAGCGTATTATTAGCAAAATGAAAAACCTGAAATTCATAATCCTTATCCTTTTAGTTATTTCTGCATTGGTCGTTTATAAATTTACTAACATTGGCACAAAGATAAGTCCTGAGTCTATAAGGGAGTTTGTCCTCTCCTTTGGCGCGTTCTCGCCATTAATCTACATTGTAATATATTCTGTTGCGCCTGTGTTTATGGTTCCGGGAACCTTTATCAGTTTTGTTGCAGGTGTTGCCTTTGGCGGATTTTATGGAACAATATACACTGTTATCGGCGCAACCTTCGGCGCTTCTTTTGCATTTTTGACTGCACGGTACTTGGGCAGGGAGTTTATTGAAGGACTATTTAAAGGCAGGCTAAAGATATTTGATGAAGGCGCAGAGAGGCACGGCTTTAAAGCAGTCTTGTTTGTCCGCCTTATTCCACTTTTTCCATTTAACATTGTAAACTATGGCGCAGGTTTATCAAAAATAAAATTTAAAGATTTTTTCCTTGCAACATTTGTTGGCATAATCCCCGGCACCTTTGCATATGTGAATCTTGGAAATTCTATTACAGATATCCGTTCACGGAGATTTGTTCTTGCAATTGCATTTTTGATTCTCCTTATAATTATCCCCCTATTATATAAAAGGTTTAAAGGAAATACCTCTGCTGTTAATGCAAAAAAGGCGTAAGCAATGATAAGCATTATTATCCCTGTATTAGATGAAGAAGAACATATCAGCAGTGCATTGGAAAGTATTGAACGTTTAAATGGCGAGAAAGAGATTATTCTTGTTGACGGAGGGAGCATTGATAACACTGTAGACATTGTTAAGAAAAAAGGTGTTATACTTTTATCATCACAAAAGGGCAGGGGTCATCAGATGAATCGTGGGGCAGAGATTGCTAATGGGGAGACCCTCCTCTTTTTACATGCTGATACAAAGCTCCCAGATAATGCCTTTCTGGAAATAGAAAGGATTATAAAAGGTTCTGAGAATATAGGCGGCAGGTTTAATGTGAAATTTGATGATGATAGATTTATTTTTAAGCTGATTGCCTTTTTAATGAACTGGCGCTCCAAGCTCACAGGGATATTTACAGGCGACCATGCAATCTTTATCAGAAAGGATATCTTTAAAGATATAGGCGGTTTTTTAGAGATACCGTTAATGGAGGATATAGCATTTAGCAAAAAGATGAAAAGGGGAGGCAGGGTTGTCTGTTTGGAAGACAACGTAATAACCTCTGCAAGAAAATGGAAAGAGGAAGGTATAATAAAGACCATCCTCATGATGTGGTTTTTAAGGTTCTTATATTTTTTTAAGATAAGTCCGAAATTTCTCTCAAAGATATACTATAGAAAAAGCTCTAAAAGACTCTCTCTTTTATTTTTCCTTAACTAACTTTATCAGGCTTCCCAATATAAAAAGAAACACTCCGCTAATTAATATGATTGTAGGAAAGGAGTTAAATTCAATTCCGCCCCTTATCAAAAAGAGGGAGTGAAAGCTGCCGATAAAAAATAATATAGCGCCGATTATTTGTAAAATGGTTTCCATTATTTTGTAAACGAGGGCCTGCCGCTCTTTTTT
>JAHFEP010000310.1 GCA_023248415.1 Nitrospirota bacterium | reverse complement strand
CTAAAAATAATGGGTCAAGGGGCAAGGGGCAAGTTCAAGATAGGTTAAGGTTGAGGTTAAGTCTTCTATCTTTTTCCTTTGCTATCCTGCTATTTTCCGAGCCTGCTATCTCAGAGGCAGCAACTTATTATGTTTCCCCGACCGGAGCGGCAACATGGGCCAATTGCAGCGGCACTACCCCGCTCAATGGGACATCGGCCTGCTCTGTTCAAACAGCCTTTAATTATGCCATTGCTGGTGACATCGTTTATTTTAGAGGCGGAACATATACTATGCCTGCAAAAAACTTTAGTAACACATACCATGGATATTATGAGCCTGCATATTCTGGAATAGCTGGCAACCCAATTACCTTTGCTGCTTACCCCGCTGAGACTCCAGTTTTTAATGGAACCGCCGGTGGTTCTGGTGATGTCTCTGATTATGCAACTATCTTTGGAACATGGGGACGCAGTTATATTGTTTTTGATGGGTTTACTCTTCAAGCAGATAATGGGACCAAGATGGCGAGAGTCCATATCGGGAGCGATGATTCCAACGTTGTATCAACAAACATTACAATAAAGAATTGTAGTATTAACGGAGGTAGTACACTGATTCCCACGCAGGATAATAGGGAGACGGTTAGGATTGATTATGCAAATGATGTTTTGATCCAGCGATGCAAACTATATAATGCACGATCTACTAATGGGTATCAAGGTATCAATGGAATAAAAAGTTATGGTTCGAATAGAGTAACGATAGAAAACAATGAACTCTACAATACAGAAGGAGCCATATATTTAAAATCCGATACAGATTCGTGGGTGGTTAGGAACAACTGGCTGCATGATAATCAAATAGGGATATATGTGACACCCTATGTTACGTCACGCGCTCATAATGCTACTAACCATAAATTCTATAACAATGTGATCAATAATAGCAGTTATTCGAGTATTCACGTTTTTGGTGAAGCTGGCTCAAATGCCGACAATATGGAAGTCTACAGCAATACTGTTTATAGTATATTAGGCGGTGATAGTTATATCAGTGCGCACGGCATTTTCTTGACCGAGGGTGCGAATTTCAGAGTCTATAATAATATACTTCAAGGTGTTTTATCTTTTGGCTATGGCAACTATTCCATAGCCGAATCTGATTATAATCAATTCGGCAGTCCTCCTTTTAGAGTCACAACTCATATATATTTTGGCACACAAAGCTACACTTCTCTTGCGTCGTGGCAGGCAACTACTGATATCAACGGGGGCCTACATCCTGATACCCATTCTTTGGCATCTAACCCATTATTCCAAAACAGCTCTAACACACTAACTCAATTAAATGATTTCACATTGGCAAATAATTCTCCATCCAAGGGAACAGGCAAGGGCAGCGTGGATATGGGCGCAAATATTGCCTCTGTAGGAACAGGCGCTAAGGTGCCAAGCTCTACAAATTTGAAAATACAGTAAGTTCGGCATGGACTTTAGTAGTCCTGCTTATTAATAGAATAGCCTATATTGTCAGGCTTTTTGCTGAACCATTTAAAACACGGGGCAAATCCAGTTCATCTATATAATCATTTATGATAGAGACATCTCCATACCCATGAATACTATTAATAAATCTGGCAGTACGAAAGTTTAACGAATTAAACTCATAGGTGATGTTAATTTTTCCATTGCTTCCAGATGATCAGGGACGGTGGTGCAGATAGTGCTTGACAAGCAGTGACATTTAAGAATAATATGTAAACATTATGCCAAGAGGACCAAGATTAGATGCTCCTGGAGCCTTGCATCATATAATCGCAAGAGGAATTGAGCGGAAAGAAATATTTAGAGATAAAATTGATTATCAAAACTTTTTGAAAAGGTTGGAGATAACGGTTGAGAAGTGCAATTTGGAAATATACGCCTGGGTATTGATTCCAAATCATTTTCATCTTTTAGTAAAAACAAAAGATATACCCCTGTCAAAAGCCATGAGAAAACTGATGACAGGATACGCGGTAAATTTCAATAAAAGGCATAAAAGAAACGGATACCTGTTCCAGAACCGGTACAAATCAATTTTGTGTGAAGAGGAAACTTATTTATTGGAACTTGTAAGATATATTCATTTAAATCCATTCAGGACAAGGATAGTAAAGAGTTTAGAGGAGCTTGATAAATATAGCTGGAGCGGGCATTCCGCGTTAATCGGCAAGGTTGAAAGAAAATGGCAGAGCACGGAAGAAATATTATCGCGATTCGGAAAATACAAAAATAGAGCGAGATTAAATTATAGAAGATTTGTAGAAGAAGGCAAAAATCAGGGGAAACGGCCGGAATTAACAGGAGGCGGTTTAATAAGAAGCGCGGGTGGATGGTTTGAGGTATTAGCATTAAAGCGACAGAAACGTCAGATGGCTTCTGATACAAGGATTTTGGGAAGCGGAGAATTTGTTGAAGAAATATTGAAAGACGCAGAAAAGAAAGAACTTGAAACGTTAAGATTTAAAAACAGAAAAATTGGCATTAAAGAACTTTGTGAAAAGGCGGTTGAAATTTCTAAAATTGATATGACAGAATTAACTTCAGGCGGCTGCCGGCAAATAGTGCGGAATGCGAGAGGAGAGATAGCTCAGATAGCTGTAAAAAAATTAGGGTTAAGTGGAGCAGAAGTGGCGAGATATTTAGGTGTGACGGCGTCATGTATAAATAGAATTGTGGAACG
>JAHFEP010000022.1:14578-22352 GCA_023248415.1 Nitrospirota bacterium | reverse complement strand
AAAGGTCATTGGAAGAATATTTTATGGAGAAGGCAGAAGAATGAAAATCTTGGCAATTGCAATAAATACTTTTAAGGAAACAATAAGGGATAAAATCTTATACAATCTGCTCTTTTTTGCGCTTATAATGATTGGGAGTTCATACCTTTTGAGTCAGTTGAGCTTGACTGACCATCAAAAGATTATTGTTGATGTCGGCTTAGCAAGCATCTCTGTTTTCGGCGTATTGATGGCGATTTTTATCGGCATAGGACTTGTCTCAAAGGAGATTGAGAAGAAGACTGTATACACCATTATTGCAAAGCCTATTTCAAGGTATCAGTTTCTTTTGGGTAAATATTTCGGCCTTTTGATTACACTCCTTCTGAATATGATTATAATGACCATTGGCCAGATTATAATGATGTATGTTAATAATGCCCCTATAAAACTAATCTACTTTCAGGCAATATTTTTTATCTTTTTTGAGCTGGCGTTTATTACAGCTATTGCCATTCTTTTTTCAACCTTTACCACTGCTACCTTAAGCGCCATCCTAACTCTCTTTCTATTTATAATAGGCCATCTGACAAATTATTTAGAATTTTTTGTTAAGAAATCAAAGAATGATTTTATAAAGGGATTTTTCAAAGGCCTGTACTATTTCCTACCTAACTTAGAAAACTTTAATCTCAAAGGTTATGTTACATATAATATCAGCATTGAGCCATCATATTTCTTTTTTGCTGTCTTCTACGGCATTTTTTATATCAGCGCCATCCTTATCCTCGCCATTATTATTTTCCAGAAAAGGGATTTCAAGTAGGTTGAATAATTTTCCCTCTTGTGTTAGCATAATATGTAATGGATGAGATACAACCCATTGAAACTGTCAGGGAGATTAGTCATAAGGCATTAAAGGGAAGTAAATGGGTTTTCCTTTCAACAATATTATCTAAAACCTTTCAGTTTATAACAACTATTATCCTCGCAAGACTCCTCCTGCCTGCTGATTTTGGAATCATTGCCATTTCACAGATAATAATGGGTGTTGTCAGCCTCTTTCAGGATGTGGGAATGACACAGGCCTTAATGCAGAGGAAGGGGGATTTAAAAGAATCGGCTGATACTGTGTTTATATTTAATATCTTCTGGAGCCTGATTTTATATATCGCAATTTTTATTACTGCCCCTTATTTAAGCAGTTTTTTTAAAAATAATGAGGCAGCTATTGTTTTAAGGGTTTTATGCCTTTCGTTTTTATACCAGCCCTTTAATATTATATCCAATGCCTTTATAAAAAAGGAGTTTTATTTTAAAAGGCTTTTTAATATAACCTTATGGCCAATCATACTTTCCAGTCTCGCTTCAATTGTTTTAGCCTTTCTTGGTTTTGGTGTGTGGGCATTGGTTTTGGGTATATTGATGGGAAATCTTCTGATTACTGTTTTAGGATGGCTGAGCATATCATGGAGGCCTGCCTTTAAATTTAATAAAATGATTGCAAAGGATATGCTGAATCTTGGAGGCGCTATTTCAATACAAAATATTATAATATGGTTTGAAAATACCTTTGATGATATCCTTGTCGGAAGGTGGCTTGGAACCCCGCTTCTTGGAGTTTATAGGTTGGGCTATAATATTGCTGTAATGCCTGCTACCCAGATTGCAGGGCCGATTAATGATGTTGTTTATTCTATTTTTGTGAGGCTTCAGGACGACAAAAAGGAGCTAAAACGGTTCTTTTTATATATAATAAAGTATGTCTCTCTGATAACATTTCCGATAGGCGCTTTTTTATTTGCTACAGCGCCTATATTTATTACTACAGTTTTAGGCGAGAAGTGGCGTGAAGCAATACCAGTCGTACAGTTTGTCTCAGTATATGGCACAATTGGTTCTATAACATTTGTAATACCCACATTGTGCAGAGCGGTAGGAAGGCCGAAACTTTTCTTGAAATATCTGATTATACTTTTAATTGTGATTGTTCCGGTATTCGCATATGCAGTTCCTTATGGATTAAAGGCAATCAGCTTTGTACATTTTGTAATGGCAATTTTATTTCTGCCATATAATCTATCTATCGGAATGCATTTGCTTGATATCAGGCCAACAGAGATAATAAATTCACTGAAGATGTCTATTATAATATCAGTAGTTCTTGGCGTGTTTATTTATATTGCAGTTTGTCTTCTTCAGTTTTCTCTTTTAATAAACTTGTTAATTATAATTATATCTTCTGCCCTTTTATATGCGGCATTAATCTATTTAGTAAGCAAGGATACCTTTATGGAATTCTTAAAATTCTTAAAAATTTCCCTTGCAAAAGAGGCATGAGGTGATAAAGGTAGTATTAATATACCCGGGCATCTCTGGAATAGGTTTTAACAGCTACGGCAGGGGCATGGAGGAGTCATGGATTAATCATGGGCTCTGTTCCATCAGCGCCTCTGTTAAGAAGGTAGGTTATAGTGTTGAGCTTATTGACCTTAGATGCCTGAATAACTGGCAGGATTTCAGCGGCATTATTAAAAAGAAAAAGCCTGATGTAATTGGTATAACCATGATGAGTGTGGATTATAACCCTGTTATGAAATGCGTTGATATTATAAAGGATGTGAGCAGCAATGCCAAGATAGTTGTTGGCGGGCCGCATCCATCTTTAATGACAGATGAGGTTTCAGCAAACGAAAAGATAGACTATATAATTACAAGGGAAGGTGAAATCAGTTTTGTGGAGCTGTTAAGAGAGCTCAAATCTGGCAAAAAACCATCTCGCATAATTGAAGGCAGGATGCCTGTTCTTGATTCGCTCCCTTTTGCAGACAGAGAGCTCTTTTCAGATTTAGAATATCCTCTTCCTGTTGATGGCTTTGAACCTCCCTTTATTACAATCATTGCTGGCAGGGGATGCATTTATAACTGCAAGTTCTGCCAGCCTGCAGAGAGGAGCATCTTTGGCAAAAAGGTCAGGAGAAGGAGTGTTGATAATGTTATTGAAGAGTTAAATATATTAAGAGATAAATATGACTTTAAGAGCCTTATGATTCATGATGACTGCATTACTGAGGATAGGAAATGGATGACAGAGTTCTGTGATAAGTATAAGAGAAACGGTTTTACCCAGCCCTTTGCATGCCAGAGCAGGGCTGATTTTATCTGCTATCACGAAGATATAGTAAAGGTGATGGCTGAAACAGGATTAAAGCTTTTTTTCATAGGCTTTGAAAGCGGGAATCAGAGGGTTCTTAACTTTTTGCGGAAAGGCACAAAGGCAGAACATAATTATAAGGCTGCAGAGATATGCCATAAATATGGTGTAAAGATATGGGCGAACTATATGTTCGGCATCCCAACTGAGACAAAGAAAGAGGTCATGGATACAGTAAAGATGATTAAAAAGATCAGACCTGATCATTACAGCGCTGCCTTTTATACACCGCATCCCGGAAGCGATCTTTATGATTATTGCATTGAAAATGACCTTTCGCTTATTAAAAGCCACGATAGCTACAGAAGAAACCCAACAGAGGCAAAGATAAAAGATGTGGATTATGAATTTCTCCACTGGGCAATGCAGGAGTCAATGACAGGGCAGAAGCGGTTACGGTCATTAATTAAGCATAGGATAAAAACAATACCATATTTTTCTTATTACATGCTTCTATGGTCAAAGAGATGAGCTTGTTGAGCATAACAAACATAAGAAAGAGTATTTATTATATCAGGAATTTTGGTTTTAAAACTTTTACAAGAAAGGTAAGAAATAAGATTTTTAGCGTTCTTTCAGGGGAGCGGCAATACCAAATATGGATAAAGAAAAACGAACCAAAGAAAATTGGCCTTGAATCGCAAAGGCATAAGGTTTTTGATTATGAGCCAAAGATAAGCATAATTACACCTGTTTTTAATACCCCTAAGAAAATCTTAATTGAAATGATTGAGTCTGTGATAAATCAAACCTATAAAAACTGGGAGCTTTGTATTGCAGATGGAAACAGTAAAGAGCAACAGTTAAAAGAGATATTAAAGATATACGCGGAGAAAGACAATAGAATTAAAATCAAGTTTCTTCAGGAAAATAAGGGTATTGCAGGAAATTCAAACGAGGCTTTATCTGCTTCTACAGGTGTTCTTATAACCTTTTTAGACCACGATGATAAACTATCGCCCTTTGCATTATATGAGATAGTTAATGCAATAAATAAAAACTTAGACACAGATTTTTTTTATTCTGATGAAGATATATTGTCATACAATGGAAAAAAAAGACTCAAGCCGCATTTTAAGCCTGATTGGAGCCCTGATACATTAAGAAGCTATAATTATATAACGCATCTTACTGTGATAAGACGTGATTTACTGGATAAAATCGGATGGTTTAGAGATGGCTTTGATGGGAGTCAGGACTATGATTTAATCCTAAGGGCAACAGAGTATGCAAAGAAAATTATTCATATACACAAAATCCTTTATCATTGGCGAGAATCAAAGGGCTCTGCTGCAGGAAACCCGTTTGCAAAATCATATGCCTATGATGCTGCAAAAAAGGCTCTAAGCGAACATTTGCTGCGTATTGGCTTGAAAGGAGATGTTCAAGACAGCTCCCTTTGGGGGATTTATACGGTAAAATATGAGATTGAAGGAAGCCCCAAGATTTCAATAATAATCCCAAATAATAATCATGCAGAGACATTAAGAAAGTGTATCAACTCTATATTGGATAAGAGCGCATATAAAAATTATGAGATAATTATTGTTGAAAATAATTCAAATGAAAAAGAGATATTTGATTATTATAATGAGATATCAATGCTGAATAATATTAAGGTTATTCACTTGAACAATCCATTTAATTATTCTGCTGTAAACAATTTTGGGGTAACTCATTCAAACGGAGAGGTTTTATTATTTTTGAACAATGATACTGAGGCTATTAATAATGACTGGCTGGAGAGAATGCTTGAGCATGCACAGCGCAGAGAGGTTGGAGCTGTCGGGGCAAAATTGTATTATCCAAATTATACAATTCAACATGCAGGCGTGATCCTCGGAATTGGCGGAATAGCAGGGCATTCTCATAAGGATTATGATGGAAAAGACTTCGGATACTTTAACAGGCTGAAGATTATCCAGAATCTTAGCGCTGTTACAGGCGCATGCCTTATGATGCGTAGAGATGTCTTTACTCAGGTCGGCGGTTTTGATGAAAACTATCCCTATGCATTCAATGATGTTGATTTGTGCATGAAAATCAGGGAAAAGGGTTATTTAATTATCTTTACCCCATTCGCTGAATTATATCATTACGAATCCAAGACAAGGGGGTATGAAGATACACCTGAAAAGCTGAAAAGGTTTTATAAAGAAATTGAACTGTTCAAACATAAGTGGGGAGATGTTTTAGAAAAGAGCGACCCGTACTACAGCCCTAATCTTACCATTGACAGAGAGGATTTTTCTATCAGAATATGAAAGTTATCTATCTTTCCAAATACTCCTCCATCGGCCCGAGCAGCAGATACCGTATTTACCAATATATTCCTTATCTTGCTGATTATGGTATTGATGTTGATATCAGGCCGCTTCTGAAAGAGGGATATTTTAATATAATTGAAACAGAAAATTTTATTATTAAAAATCTTTTAAAGATATTTTATGCCATATACAGGTGTATTATCAGGTTCTTTGATATATTACAGGCAGGGAAATACGACCTTGTGGTAATTGAGCATCAGGTTTTTCCGTATCTGTCATTTTTCTTTGAATATATTCTGAGGGCGCTGAACAAGAATATTATTCTTGAATTTGATGATGCCATCTATCTTACTCATCCCAAAAAGATGCCTTGCCTGATAAAGATGAGCAAGATGGTGATAGTGGGAAACAATTTTCTCAAGGAGTATGCAGTTAAATATAATCAAAATGTTGTGGTTGTGCCGACAGTGATTGATATGAGGCGGTATGTTGAAGAGGGTCAAGGGTCAAGGGTCAAGGGGGAGGGTGGAAAGATAATCATCTGCTGGATAGGTCTTGCATATAATATTGATTATCTGAAACAGCTATCAGATGTTTTTAGAAAACTATCGGATAAAATAGCCCTGAAGATTATTAGTAACAAAAGCATAGAGATTGAGGGTGTAAATATTATATTTAAGAAATGGAGCATTGAAACAGAGGTAGAGGAGATACAGAGTTCGCATATCGGCATTATGCCGTTAAGAGATGATGAATGGTCACGCGGTAAATGCGGCTTAAAACTATTGCAGTATATGGCAGCAGGGATTCCTGCTGTTGCCTCGCCTGTTGGCGTGAATAAAGAGATTATCACAGATGGGGTGAATGGATTCCTTGCATCAACAGAGGATGAATGGTATGAAAGGCTTTCAGCTTTATGCAAAGACCCTGAACTAAGAAAAATGGCAGGGGTTGAAGGAAGAAAGACAGTTGAAGATAAATATTCTATTGATGTATGGACTCCGAAATTGGCTGGGATATATAAAAAAACAGTTACATAAATAATGTCATTCCCGCAGAGTTTCTGAGCGGGAATCCAGCCTGCCCCTGAATGTTTCTGTCAGGGGTGCAAAACTGGATTCCTGCTAAATACATACAGGAATGACACAAAAATAAGGATAAATTAAATGTGCGGTATCTGCGGTATTATAGATTTTAAGAGCGGAGTAATAAATAAAGAGCTAATTACGCTAATGCAGGACACCCTTAGGCACAGGGGGCCTGATGGGGAAGGGATTTTTATAAATCAAGGGTCAGGGGTCAAGGGTCAAAAGTGGCCGCCAATGGTTGCCTTGGGCCACAGAAGGCTGAGCATCATTGATTTGAAAACAGGCGACCAGCCTATGTTTAATGAGGATAAAAGTGTTGCAGTTGTCTATAATGGAGAGATATATAATTTTAGTGAGCTAAAAAAGAAGTTGATTATAAAAGGTCATAGATTTAAAACAAAGAGCGATACAGAAGTGATTCTCCACCAATATGAAGAAGACGGCTGGGAGTGTGCAAAAAGGTTCAATGGCATCTTTGCCTTTGCATTATGGGATGATAAAAAAAAGACTCTCATCCTGGCAAGGGACAGGGTAGGCACAAAACCACTCTATTATTTTTATGATGAGAAGAGGCTGATATTCGCATCAGAGATAAAGGCAATTTTAAATACCCTTACTGAGAAACCTGTTATAGATACTTCATCTTTGTTCCGCTATTTGATTTTGCAGTATATCCCTGCGCCTGCCACGCTTTATAAGAATATTTATAAGCTTTTACCCGCCTCTGTTTTAATTCTGAATAGAAAGGGATTTGAGATTAAACAATATTGGAATGTGAAAGAAGACAGGAGTCAGAAGTCAGAATACAGAATACAAAATTGGGATGATGAAAAAACTGTTTGTGAGCGACTCTTGAAGACCATTGATGAATCTGTAAAGAGTCAGCTTATCAGCGATGTTCCTCTTGGCGCCTTTTTAAGCGGTGGGATAGATTCAAGCACAATTGTGGCATTAATGTCCAAAAGGATGAAGTCGCCTGTTAAAACCTTTTCAGTTGGTTTTGAAACTACAGACCCATATTATAATGAATTAAACTATGCAAGGCTTGCATCAAAGTATTTTAAGACAGAGCACCATGAGATTGTTGTCAGGCCAGAGGATGTGATTAATCTCTTTCCTATGATTATAAAATACCTTGATGACCCAATTAACGACCCTGCTGTATTGCCGACATATATGGTTTCAAAACTTGCAAGAGACTATGTTAAGGTCGTCCTCTCTGGCGA
>JAHFEP010000022.1:12042-14478 GCA_023248415.1 Nitrospirota bacterium | reverse complement strand
TT
This sequence comes from Nitrospirota bacterium, assembly GCA_023248415.1. Taxonomy (GTDB): domain Bacteria; phylum Nitrospirota; class CAKKRA01; order 9FT-COMBO-42-15; family 9FT-COMBO-42-15; genus 9FT-COMBO-42-15. The sequence goes on along the minus strand of JAHFEP010000022.1, from coordinate 14,476 downwards.
TTTATTTGAGGAGAATAAAAGATAGTGTCTTTTATTTTAATATATATTTTCACTTTTTTTCTTGCGCTCATATTTTCTCTGTACGGGACGCCTGTTGCAAGAGAGGCAGCAATAAAATTTAATATAGTTGACAGGCCTGATGGAAGGCTGAAGAATCAGGCTGAACCTGTCCCTTATTTAGGCGGCCTTGCAATATATACCTCTTTTCTACTTTCACTTGCCATTACATTTAATTTTAGCAATGAGGTATTAGGGTTGCTTTTAAGCGGTACAATTATTGTTCTTATCGGCCTGATTGATGATTTTGGCGTCCTCTCGCCTAAAGTAAAATTTCTTGGCCAGCTCATTGCTGCCTTTGTATTGATTAAGTCAGGCATTAAGATAGACATCATTTTTTTTCCTGACTGGCTTGACATAATATTGACATTCCTCTGGATAATAGGTATTACTAATGCCTTTAATATTATAGATGTGATGGATGGGCTCTCTGCAGGTATTGCTGCTATTGCAACTGTTATACTTTTTATTGTTGCACTAATAAATAATAATCCTGTAATCGCTGTTCTTACCATTGCCCTGACAGGAAGCCTCCTCGGTTTTCTTAAATATAATTTTCATCCTGCAAGGATATATATGGGTGATACAGGGAGTATGTTTATAGGTTTTATTATTGGCGCCCTTGCCATGATTGGAAAATATACAATGTTTAACAGGATTGGTTTTTTGGTGCCATTGGTGATACTCGCTGTGCCTGTATCTGATACCCTTTTTGTGATGTATATCCGTTTTAGAAGGGGGTTATCAATGTTCAAAGGCAGTAATGACCATTTTGCACTTAGACTAAGAAAATGGAGGCTGACTGCAACACAGACAGTTCTGTTGAGTTATTTAGCAGGAACTGTTTTAGGTCTTTGTGCCATTTTGATAATGCATGTTTCCGATATTTATGCGCTGATTATACTGACTATCTGCGCCTTATCAATTCTTACTGCAGGATATTTTCTGAAAAAGATAGATATGAGGATGTAGGAGCAATATGATTGTAATTATCGGCGCAGGCCTTGCAGGCCTAAGCACAGCCTATCATCTTAAAAAGGATTATGCCATCTATGAGCGGGAGCATGAGGTAGGAGGCCTCTGCAAATCCTACACAATAGATGGCTTTACCTTTGATTATACCGGCCACCTCTTACACTTTCGCAAAAAAGAAATAAAGGCTCTTGTATCAAGGCTACTGGATAGCAAGTTGAATGAGATAAAAAGAAGGGCATATATATTTTCTAAGAATATTTACACAGAATATCCTTTTCAGGCAAATACATACGGCCTTCCCAAAGAGGTTGTTAAAGAATGTCTGATGGGATTTATAGAAGCATTTTTAAAACAGGGGCAAGGGGCAAGGGGCAAGGGGCAAGGTAAAAAGAATAAAACAGAGACCTTTGAGGACTGGATTTATAAAACCTTTGGAAAAGGGATTGCAAAGCATTTTATGATTCCATTTAATGAGAAATTCTGGAAGATGCCATTGGACAAACTTTCCAGTGACTGGGTGTCATGGCTTGTGCCAATGCCAAAGATTGAAGATGTTGTTTCTGGCGCGATTGGCGTCGGAAAAAAAGATATCGGCTATAATCCTATATTCCATTATCCTGTTAATGGCGGGATAGATGTTCTTCCAACAGCATTTCTTCCTCATATAAATAATTTAAATCTGAATGTAAAGGCAAACAGAATTTCGTTAAAGAATAAGACGGTATCCTTTGCAAATGGTGATGATGTTAAATATGACTATCTTGTTTCCACGATGCCATTGCCTGAGCTGATAAAGTTCTGCGGCGACTGCCCATCAAAGATTAAGACCCTTTCTAAGGGATTGAAATACATATCTGTGTATGATATAAATCTTGGTATCAAACGAAATCAGGTCTCTGATAAGCACTGGCTCTATTTTCCTGAAAAGGAATATTCCTTTTACAGGGTAGGTTTTCCTATGAATTTCTCTGCCTCTCTGGCGCCGGAGGGTTATAGTTCAATGTATGTTGAGGTATCTCACAAAGACGGCAGGGAGATTCCAAAGGGAAAACTTATAAATGATGCAGTTAACGGTTTAATAAAGGCAGGCATTCTAAAAAAAGATGATGAGATAACAGTTAAAGATATAGTTGATATAAAATATGCATACGCTGTCTATGATTTTCACAGGCAGAAGGCAGTTCCAATAATACTAAAATATCTGAGCGACAATAATATCTTTTCTATTGGCAGATACGGCGCATGGGAGCATACATCTATGGAGGATGCTATTTATCATGGAAAGGTGACAGCACAGAGGCTAAATAAGAAGGCTTGATGATAAGGGTAGTTCACATAATTACAAAACTTGAATTAGGCGGCGCCCAGCAGAATACGTTGTATACTGTTTCGCATCTTGATA
>JAHFEP010000022.1:2724-11942 GCA_023248415.1 Nitrospirota bacterium | reverse complement strand
ATGATCGCATGTTTTAAGCCTCAAAAGGCGCCGCTTGATTTTGTAAAGGCTGCTGATATTATTCATAAAAGGATGCCAAATGTAAGGTTTATTGCTGCAGGCGATGGCGAGTTGAGACCTGCAATGGAGGATTTGATTAAGAACCTCGGGCTGAATAATAAAATAAAACTCCTCGGATTCAGAAGGGATATCCCTGAAATAATGAAATGCCTTGATGTCTTTGTTCTTACATCCTTATGGGAGGGACTTCCAAGGGTGATATTACAGTCAATGGCAGCAGGTGTCCCTGTTGTTGCAACTGATGTGGACGGCTCTTCAGAGGTTGTTAGAAATGGCGTAAATGGTTTCCTCGTCAAACCTAGTGATGTTGAAGGTATTGCGGAAAGGATTTTGTATATATTACAAAAACTCAAAGATTTTACATTTCAAATTTCAGATTCTAAGCAAATTTTAAATGAGTTTGATATTGATCTGATGGTAAAAAAACAAGAGCAAATGTACTTGAGATTAGTGAGTAGATTGTCATTGCGAGGCTGACAAGGTCAGCCGAAGCAATCTTAAAATAGGTTCAACAATTTCAAAAACTGGATTGCTTCGCTTCGCTCGCAATGACATTAATAGGAGAGAAATGCGCGTATTATTAATTTCTGCAAACAGAGAGATGCTTCCAGACCCGGTTGCTCCAATAGGGATTGCCTATGTTGCTGCTGCTTTGAACGATAAGGGACATACTGTATCCATACTTGACCTCTGCTTTTCAGAGTCCTTGGAAAACGAAATTAAAAGTGAAATAGACAAACTGCATCCGGAGATTATTGGCGTCTCAATAAGAAACATTGATAATGTTTCTTATCCGAACAGCATCTCTTACATATCTACCATTAAAGAGGTTATTGACCTTTGTAGAAGATTTGCAAAAACAAAAATTGTATTAGGCGGCTCTGGCTTTACTATTATGCCAGAGTTGCTTCTTGATATTTTAAATGCAGATTTTGGCATAATAGGCGAGGGAGAAGAGGCATTTTCTGAATTATTAAATAATATTGAGAAGGGATTAAATGTTGAATCTGTTTCAGGATTAGTTTTCAGAAAAGGAAATACAATATGCAGAAACAGTGTTAGGTTTATAAAAAACTTAGATGTGCTTTCAGTTCCTGCGAGGGGTCTCCTTAATAATGAACGTTATCTGAAGGACGGCGGAAGCGGAAATATCCAGACAAAGAGGGGATGTTATTTTAAATGTATATACTGCACATATCCATTGGTTGAAGGTTCTGATGTAAGGCTTCGAACTCCAATGCTTGTTGCTGATGAGTTTGAATTAATGGAAAAGGAGTATAATCTTTCTCATCTCTTTGTTGTTGATAATGTATTTAATTATCCAATCAGCCATGCAGAGGAGATATGCAGGGAGCTGATTAAGAGGAGATTAAAAATAAAATGGAGCTGTTATGCAAACCCCGGCTTTATTACTGAAAGGCTTGTGGATTTGATGCTAAAGGCAGGATGTACTGGAATAGAGCTCGGTACAGATACGGCATCAGATAAGATGTTACAGAACATGGGTAAGAATTTTAATCTAAAGGTGTTGAAAGATGCATCCAAGATATGTAATAATGCAGGTCTTTCTGTTTGCCAGAGCCTTCTCCTTGGCGGGCCCGGTGAGACAAAAGATACAGTAAAAGAGACTCTGGAGAATATAGAAAGCCTGAATCCTAAGGCAGTTGTTGCAATGACAGGTATAAGGATGTATCCTAATACAACACTTGCGAAGATAGCAGAGGAAGATGGAATGATATTTGAAAAGGATTTATCATTGACGCCATATTTTTATATATCAAAGAATGTAAGGGATAATTTAGTTGAAACAGTAGAGGATTTTTCTTCAAGACTTTCCCACTGGATACTTCCTGGCAGGAATATCAGGATGACAGAGAAGATTCAAAAGATGCTTAGAAAATACGGCGCCCTTGGACCGTTATGGGAATATGTAAGGGGAGTTAGAAAAAGATGAACAGGATAGCCTTTGTCTTTCCCGGACAGGGTTCACAATATGTTGGTATGGGCAGCCTTCTATATGATAAATTTGATAAAGCAAGAAGGCTTTATGATGAGGCCAATGATTTACTCAAATTTGACCTGAGAAAGGTCTGCCATGAAGGCCCGACAGATGAGCTTAATAAGGATATTACTGCCCAGCTTGCTGTCTATGTTAATAACTATATCCACTTGATGCTCTTAAAGGAGAATGGCTACGCACCTGTCATGGCCACAGGCTACAGCCTCGGTTTTTATTCTGCATTGGTAACTACTAATTCAATTGATTTTGCAACAGGTCTTGATATGGTTAAAGAGGCTGCTAAATTGATGAAAGAGGAGATAGGCGATAAAAAGGGTGGAATGACCGCAATAATAGGTCTTTTTATTGATGATATTGAGGCTATCTGCAATGATGCTAAAAAAGATGGTGATGTGTGGATCAGCAATATAAATGCTGCAAAACAGATAATTGTATCAGGGATGGATGAAGGTCTTAGGGCAGCAGAGGCGCTGGCGCTAAAAAGGGGCGCACTGCATGTTGTTCCTGTTAATGTTGGCCTTCCCTTTCATACACCATTGATGAAGAGGGCAGGGGAGCGGTTTTATGAATATCTTAGGACAGTAGATATTAAGGATTCAGAGGCCCCGGTTGCTTCCTATATGAATGGTCAAATTACAAAGGATAAAAATGAAATAAAGAGAATATTGGCTGAACAGTTATATCATCCTGTAAGATGGAAAGATACTGTTCTTGCAATGATTAGTAATGGAGTAGATACCTTTATTGAAGTAGGCCCTGAAAGGGCGCTTTACAGGATGATACAGTGGATTGATAGGAAGGTGAAAGTTATGGCAACAGAAGATATTCTTGTTAATTCACGCTGAAAAACGCCCATCTGCATTAAACTATTTGATGAGGTCTTTATGATATTAAAAGATAAGGTTGCATTGGTTACAGGCGGTTCTAAAGGCATCGGCCGTGCTATATGTCTAAATTTTGCAAAGGCAGGCGCAAAGGTTATTATCAATTACAGCAGTGATAACAATGCAGCAGAGGCGGCAGCAGAAGAGATTAAAAAGACAGGAGGAGAGTCTATTGCGATAAAGGCTGATGTGGCTTCTTCAACAGCAGCAAAAGAAATGCTTGACCAAACCATTAAGGTTTATGGTAGAATAGACATCCTTGTGAATAATGCAGGTGTAATAAAAGATGGATACCTTATGCTTATGAAGGAGGAGGACTGGGACAGGGTTATAGCAACTAATTTAAAAGGTGTCTTTAACTGCTGCAGGGCTGTGGTTCGGCAGATGATTGCACAGAAAAGCGGCAGGATAATCAATATTGTTTCACCAAGCGCTATAACAGGCAGGGCTGGCCAGACAAATTACTCTGCATCAAAGGGAGGAATTATTAGTTTTACAAAATCCCTTGCAAGGGAGCTTGCAAATTTTAAAATAAATGTGAATGCTGTATCGCCTGGTGTAATAGAAACAGAGATGCTAAAGGCAATCCCGCAAAAGGCGCATAATGAACTGTTGGGTATGATTCCATTGGGAAGGTTTGGCATGCCTCAGGAGGTTGCCGATGTTGCAGCCTTCCTTGCGTCAGATGAGTCGGCATATATAACAGGCCAGATAATCAGTGTAGACGGCGGGATAACGATTTAATATAAGAAAGGGGTGAAGTTTTTGTTAGAAGGAATTGAACAGAGTCTAAATGATAAGGTTAAAGACCTTATTATACGAAGGCTGAAATTGGCTATTGATTTAAAAACTATTAAAGATGACGCACCGTTGTTTGGAGAGGGGCTGGGGCTTGATTCAATTGATGCACTGGAGTTGGTAGTTGGTCTTGAGCAGGAATTCGGCATATCAATCCCGGATGAGGATGTCGGCAGAGAGGCATTTGCCTCTGTAAATGCCCTTGTTGCATATATTAATAAGACAAAGGGTCAGGCCTAAGAGTATATTTATGGATGCAGGGATAATGAAAGTGGGGGTTGAGGAGATATATAATATCCTCCCACACCGTTATCCCTTTTTATTTGTGGACAGTATTATAAATCTGACGCCTGGCAAAAGGGCGACAGGTTTAATGGCCATTACTTCAAATGAAGATTTCCTTTTGCTTTCTCCTTCATTGATTATTGAAGCTATGGCGCAGGCAGCAGGCATCGCGCTCTCTTATAATAAAACCCCCCTGTATCCCCCCTCCTTAGTAAGGGGGGAAGTAAATGGGGGGAGGGATTATTCAGGCTATCTGATTGAAGTGAAGGATTTTTCTTTTTTAGAAGAAATTCATATTGGCGACAGGCTCTTTCTTGACATTGAGTTGACACAAAAATTTGGCAATCTATTTAGATTTAAGGGCACAGCGCGGACAGGGGATAGGATAATAGCGAAAGGCGAACTCTCTATTGCAATAATAAGCAGCGCAGGCTGATTATACTTAGATGAAAAACCTTCCAAAGATAACGAGCAAATCAAACCCGCTTGTAAAATCCGTTCATCTTTTAAAATCTAAAAGGGCTGCTGAATCAGGCCTTTTTATATGTGAAGGTATAAAGCTTATTGAGGAGGCTGTAAAGAGCGGCTCTCTGATTAAATATATTTTTGTATCTGATAAATTAGGTGAATCAGAAATAAATAAGCCTTTTATGAATAAAATAAAAGGTCTCGGTCTGGATATTATTTATACTACTGACTTAATTTTAGATTATCTTTCTGATGTTGTAACGCATCAGGGGATGATAGCTGTTGTTGAAAAAAGGCTTTATGAAGAAGATGCCTTGTTTAATAAGGCAGGGGGCGCAATTTTACTTTTATATAAATTGCAGGACCCTGGCAATCTGGGGACAATAATCCGTGTAGCAGAGGCAGGAGGTATTAACGGGATTGCTGTAACAGAAGGAACAGTTGACCCTTACAATCCAAAGGTGGTAAGGGCAACAATGGGGTCTATCTTCAGGATGCCTATTGTTAAGATAGACAGTGTTGATATGTTTATAAAGAGGGCAAGGAATTTAGGTTACAGGAGCGTCGGATTTTTTCCAAAGGCAGAGAAAAATTATTTTAACGAAGACCTTACATGGCCAATTGTTTTAGCCTTTGGTCATGAGGCGGCAGGTCTGCCTGATGAGATTGAGGGATTAATGGATATACGGCTGAAAATTCCAATGTCAGGAGATGTAGAATCCTTAAATGTAGCTGTTTCTGCATCTGTTGTGATATATGAAGCGGCAAGACAAAGGGCTTTAAAAACTTGACAAAGGAGATTATTATTGGTATTTTCTCTTCTGCTGATATAGAATTTATGGCAGTCAATAAAAGGAGGTGATTTATGGGAAGCGTTGTAAAAAAGAGGATAAAGAAGATGAGCAAGCACAAGCACAAGAAGCTATTAAAGAGGACAAGGTGGGAGAGAAGGAAGAGGGGTAAATAAGATCATTTCCCTGCCAGAGATTATTCTGGTTTATTGTAAATATTATAGGGATTTTATTACTATGTGCTTTATGGTTTTTTAGAAAGGGCCCTGGCCGTAGACCTGCCCCCTATGAGGAAGTTAGGGGAGGTCTACGGCCTTCACAACATGGGGGGGGAATTTTGAAACATGTTGGGCCCCAGGAATTTTAGCTTGCCATTGCCATTTCTTTTAGTGGTTCTATGAATTCTATCCTTACCTCTTTAAAACCTTTTATCAATTTTTTTGACTGTTCTTTCATCGGCCTTAATGAACCGATTCCTTTAACCCGCTTATTTATCTGAGCTACAAACTCTTTATTGTTAGATATAAACCTTACCCGCTCCGCATGCAGTATGTAGGCGTTAAATAGACTGTGGATAAATGCCTCGTATTCTGCCTCCATCATGTCCTTTGCATCAATTAAATGACTGATATCTTTTAGTACCTTTTGATTTTCTTCGTCTTCTATTCTTATCTTCAGCATTGCCTTGCCTAAACTCTCCTCCCACCCGCTGGCATAAATCAAAAGATTCCTGCTCATTGCTGCCTCCTTTCTAAGCTGCATTTTGAAGATTTAATGCCCTTTTTATTGTTATCTTTAATTCTGACATTTTAACGGGCTTGTTTAGATAATCATAAATACCAAGATTCATCAGTTCAAGATAAGATTCAACGTCTCCGAATCCAGTAAGAACAATTATTTTGGAAGCAGGGCTGATTGATTTAATCTCGTTAATAAGGTCAGCGCCCTTTGGCTCAGGCATATTCTTGTCTGTTATTATCAGGTCAAATAATATATCCTTTACCTTTTTTATTGCATCAGGCAAGCTTTCAGCTACAGATATTTCATAACCCTCTTCTTTCAATACATCATGGAGGAGGGTTAAAAATTCTTTGTCGTCATCTACTGCTAATATATTTATTTTTTCTTTTTTCATTTCACTCTCTGCTTATTGCAGGATTCAAAGACAGTTAGAGATTAATTAACGTATATTTTAATAAGCAATAATTGTGCCACATTTTCTTTTTATTTGATAATCTTGCAACCTATTGTTTATAGAAGGCTTTTGTCTTTAGAAGAAGGGATTAGAAAAATAGAGAAAATGTATGATTTGTCACAAAAATAGCTATTAGCTATTCAAATATATAATAATTCTTTTATTTTATAAGGAGATAGATATTCAATGACAGTTTTGTCCATCTCGTGACATAAAATGACATAAGTATTAGAAGATAATTTTTTTATTTTGAGAAGAGTTGTCTGTAGAGGCTATCATACTCAATCGCTGATTTATCCCACGAATAGTTATCTTTCAGGCCATTTTTTATAATATTATCCCACCCAACCCTATTGTTGTATACCTGCAATGCTCTTTTGATGGAACTTATCAATTCCTTTGAAGAATATTCTTTAAACTTAAATCCATTTCCTGTTCTATTTTTAGAATTATAATCTTTTATAACATCATCAAGTCCGCCAGTTGCCCTTACAACTGGTATCGTGCAATATCTAAGGCTTATCATCTGATTAAGTCCGCAAGGTTCATATCTTGAAGGCATCAGAAACATGTCTGCCCCTGCCTCAATCTTGTGTGCAAGTGTGTCATCAAAGGTTATCATTGCACTGATTTTATCAGGATATTTGATAGAGAGATCTTTTACAATATGGTGGTATTTTTCGTCCCCTGTTCCAAGTATTGTAAACTGGACATCCATCTTCATCAAATCATCTGCTGCCTCTGAAAATATATCCCATCCCTTCTGGCTGCTGAGCCTTGATATCATGCCGATTACTGGTATGTCAGGTGATTGAGGAAGATTGAATGTCTTCTGCAAATCCTTCTTGCATGATTTTTTTCCCTTCAAATGAGCTATTGTGTAGTTTTCAATTATAAATTTGTCTCTTGAAGGGTCCCACTCATCATAATCAATTCCATTGGTAATGCCAAAGAGCTTTTCAGCTTTTTCTTTCAACAAACCCTCAAAGCCATAGCCATATTCAGGCGACTGGATTTCTTCACGGTATTTTTTGCTTACCGTTGTAATAACATCTGAAAAAACAATACCAGCCTTTAAGAAGCTTATCTTCCCGTAGAATTCTAAATATTGCGGCGCAAAGTATTCTGGTCCGAGATTCAGAAGATGCATATCCAATGCCCAGAATAGACCGTGGTAGCCAAGGTTGTGTATAGTAAGAATAGTTTTGACCTTTTGAAAATCAGGATGGTCTTTATAATGGGTTTTTAAGAATAAAGGCACAAGTCCAGTCTGCCAGTCGTGGCAGTGGATTATATCAGGATTTAAATCAAGTGCATTTATTGCCTCAAGCACAGCCTTTGAAAAAAATACAAACCTCTCAGCATTGTCAAGATAGTCTCCCTGAGGTGTTGAATAGATATAGTCACGATAATAATATTCATCCTTTTTAATAAAGTAGATATTAATATCCTTTCCCATTTTGCCGCAGATGATTTCTCCGCTGACCTTTTTATCTGACACAGGCACCTCAATATGCCTGCCTGTGGATGCGAGGTCAAATTTTTTCTCATCTATGACCTTGTATTTAGGTGTGATTATATAAACCTTATGTCCAAGCCTTTCTAATGCCTTTGGCAGGGCTGCAGCAACATCTGCCAGTCCGCCTGTTTTAGAGAACGGCGCCACCTCTGATGATACAAAGGCTATCCTCATATCTCAGCTTCCTTAAGATACCTTGCTGCCTCTTCAGGCGGGGTTGGATTGATATAAAAACCAGAGCCTGCTTCAAAGCCTGCAACATGCGTAAGTTTTGGCATTATCTCTATGTGCCAGTGATAATAGTCTTCGTATGTTGTTTTTCCATCTTTTAAAGGAGAGTTATGGATGATAAAATTATACGGCGGGTCATTCAATACCCTGCTCATCCGCTTTAATGATTCAGAAAGTATCCTTGCAAGGTTTTCCATGTTCTGCTTTTGTATGTCCTCAAATGATGCATCATGCATCTTAGGCAGTATCCATGTTTCAAAGGGGAATCGCGGCGCATAAGGTGAGAGGGTTACGAATTCGTTGTTTTCTGCAACAACACGGCTCCTGTCTGTTGTCTCCTGACGAACAATGTCGCAGAATATGCACCTTTCCTTATACTCATAATACTCTTTTGCCCCTTTCATCTCCTCTGCAACCAGGCTTGGGATAATTGGCAGGGCAATGAGCTGTGAATGAGGATGCTCAAGTGTTGCGCCTGCTTCAAAGCCCTGGTTCTTGAATATCAATATATAGCGGAATCTTGTGTCCTTTTTTAAATCCATAATCCTGTCCCTGAATGACCAAAGGACATTCTCAACCTGTTTAACAGAAAGCGTTGCAAGGCTTTCTGTATGCTCAGGTGATTCAATAATTACTTCATGCGCGCCGATACCGCTCATCTTGTCAAAGATTCCGACACCTTCCCTGTGCAAATAGCCTTCAATCTGTAAAGCAGGGAATTTATTCGGCACAACGCGAACAGACCAGCCAGCCGTATTTGGCTTTGAACCGTCGGTTCTGTAAGAAAGCACCTCTGGCGGTGTTTTATCCTCATTTCCCGGACAGAAAGGACAGAAACCTCCTTTAAGCACATCCTCCCTTTTATGTGTAAAATTGGACGGTCTCTTGCCACGTCCTGTAGATATTATCACCCATCTGCCGATGATAGGGTCTTTTCTTAATTCAGGCATTACTCTCCTCCCACTAA
>JAHFEP010000022.1:0-2624 GCA_023248415.1 Nitrospirota bacterium | reverse complement strand
TATTTTTATATCTGTACCCCATTCCTCTTTTGGTTTCAGGTTCAGTTGCCATAAAGGCAAAAATGTTGTTCCCTGATATGTACGTTCAAAGCCCTCTTCAGACTGCGATATAGTTTCTACAGGATGCACCCAAAATCTTGAACTTGCAGAATAGGATAAATCTACTCTCATTTTAGACCATTCGTCAACAAGGGATATTTTATTAATATTATTGAAATCACCTGTTACTGACATCTGCCTTTTTTCATCCTCTTTGTCCTGCAGCAGGTAATATCTGCTTTCATCATTTCCTGCTAAAAGTGTAAAATTAAATTCTATGCCAAAGAAGGATTCAATGGGAGTTGTTCCCCTGTTTACCAAAGAATAACTTACATTTATCATACCACTATTTTCATTAAAGGAGAATCTTTTTCTAACAGTTATAGGAATAGTATTTTTCTTGGCATAGACTGCTCCATCTCTCTTTAAAATTATATAACCATCTGCCCTGTCTTTAAAAAAAGAAAATTCTTCAATAGTATACGGTTGATTTACAAAATCCCCGAGCTCTTTATAATTGCATCTTGTAAATGCCTCAAACGTTGCAGATGAATCAATAAAATGGTCTAAAAATGAGTAGCGGTTGTACCAGTCATAATACAAAAGCCCTTCAAGCCCCTCTTCTTTGGATTTTACTATATGATGTATTGAGACAGGTTCTGCTGCAGTTCCTTCATTATTTTTTGCAGCCTTTAATTTATAATGATAGCCCTCCTTGCGCCTTGCAAGCATATTGGAGATATTAAATGCCTTTGGTTTAAAGTCTATCTCAATGATACTGCCGCCGTAGTTAGGCGATAAACAGGCATTTATATATGGATTGTTGATTAATATCTCTTTGAATCCATCGCTGTTGTAATCAATTGTTTCTGCTTCAAGCCAGTTTTCCTTTCCTTTGTGTCTCTTTTCATCTGCTGCATTTTCAGAGAGTATAAGGTGTTTATAAACAGCGTGCCTTAGATAATTTAGATAGAGTCCGCCGAACAAGCCGTGCCAGTAGGCACAGTTGCACTGGCTGCGGTAAAGCTCTTTTTTTGCAGCATCTCCTTTTACATCATTAGCCTTGAAGCTGCTGTTGAGCTTTCTGCTTACATACAGCATCTTCTTGTGCATATTGTTTGCCTCTGTATATTTTGCAAGAAAATTATCCCAGAAGCCGCCTCTGATAAAAGGTTTATACTCCTCTAATTTACCTGCTCCTTTCAGTTCATCTATAGTTTTTTCATATTCTTCAATTGCCTCTGCCGGCAAAGCCCATTCCATCATCTCTTCATAGGATGCTGTTGGCAGATATACCCTGCCAGTGGGAGGATATTTATTTAGGAATTCACTAAAGGTCATAAGATTAATCCAGTCAGAATTCTCATCAAGGGCGGCAAAGAACCTTTCAAGCCATCTCTCTTCAAAGACCCATTTATATGTGCCGGGCCATACGCCGAATTTCTCTCCGTCATCTGCATAGGTAATGCCTATCTCTCCTTTTTCCTCTGCAGTTCTTTTTAGATATTCTATTGTCTCTTCAGGCAGCTTAAATGGTATATAGTATCTGAGGGTCTTATCAATCGGGAATATAGCTATTGTGGAGTTCTCTCTTTCAGTAAGATAATAGCCATAAATATCTTTGTGCTTCAGACCCGCATAAGTAAAATGTGATTCATCAAGGATAGTATATCTTATATCTGAAGCAGAAAGGAGCTTTGGCAGGGAAGGGTCCCAGACCCTTTCAGCAAGCCAGAGGCCTGTTGGATTATATCCGAATCTCTCTTTTATAAATCTTGTATGCAGCTTTATCTGGCCTATTGCATCTGCTTCAGGTATCATCGGCAGAATCGGTTCATAAAACCCGCCTGTAAGAAGCTCAATCTGATTTTTATTGACAAGCGCCTTTATCCTTTCTAAAAAATCAGGCGCATTCCATTCAATCCATTCCCACAAAGGGCCTGTGTAGTGCAGTGAAAGCCTTATCTTTGGTCGGCTTTCAAGGGCTTGAATAAACGGCAGATAGCATCTTTCAAATGCCTCTTTAAATACATTGTCAAAATTTCCTACAGGCTGGTGATTATGTATGCCAATAAGAAGATTTACCTTTGCCATTACACCCTCCACATGATTCTTTCAAAATTTTCATCAGGCACAGTAAGCAGTACAAAGCCCTTCTGGGGGTAACGTTCTATTTCAATATCATTTTTTTCAAGTTTGATATTTATCTTTGCGGTTTCCCCTGTTTTTAACTTCAATTCAGAAAATGGGATGGATAATTCAATTATCTTGTCTGCCTTGATACTTTCAATATCTTTTATCTTCTCTGTCTTGCCGCTATATGCCTTAATAAGCGCGTATGAGGATACATCCTTTTTCCCAAATGGAAAGAGCAGCCTGTATTCCTCTTTGTCAAAGATAATAATCTGCGCCTCCAAATCCTCTTCAAGCTCTATATTAAGAATAGGGTCAATGCGAATGTAGAGTTTATTCAGGTCAAAGCCGTAATATATTTCCTCAAGGAATCTCTCTGTCTTATACATCGTGCCTCTGTGCCTGGCGCTTATTATACACCCTGCCTCAAGCCATTCAAAATAATCTGTTAC
>JAHFEP010000309.1 GCA_023248415.1 Nitrospirota bacterium | reverse complement strand
TTAATGATTGTGCCTTCTGCCGGGACAAAGGGCTGGGAATCGTCAAGCACAAGTATGTCTGCAACCTCTTCCTCAAAACAGAATGTGGTCTTGCCTATTGTTATCTCATCTTTATTATTCAGCTTCTTTTCTTTAGTTTTTGTTCCATTGACAAAGGTTCCGTTGTAGCTGTCTAAATCTGTAATAAAAAAATCTTTTCCCCTTCTTGTAATTTCTGCATGATTTCGGGATGCGAGCCTGTCTTCAAGGACAATATCATTTGACGGGAGTCTCCCAATCTTCTGGGATGATAAGGTGATGAAGTGGATATCGCCTGTCTTTGGTCCTTTGGTTACTACCAATCTTGCCATAGGTCATCTATGCTCATGCCAGGACTACCCTTCGCTCTCTTGCAATATGCTGGAGCACTATTATTGCGTTATGAAGCCTATGCAGCCTCATATTTCTGCTTCTGATTGACATGGTATCATGCAGAGGAAATTTCTCTGACCTTACCTCTGTCTGTATTTTTTTTAGGTAGTGGTATAGGTTTTTGTAATCATCAGGCATCAGCTTTTTTAGCATAAGCGGATTTACTGACAGGTATCCATCTGCAATATCCCTTGCAGTTGCTGCCAGGCTTTTTCCTCTAAACTCTGCGCCTTCCATTTTAGCAGACCTTAAAAGGCCTTACTATTGCCTCCAATTCCTTTTCTATCTTCAGAATCTTGCCCATTTGAGAGTCAAGCTCAGTTTTTGATTTGCCTTTTGCTATATTTTCTGACAGGTGATGGGTCTCTTTTGATAATAATATGAGTTTTTCTTCTATATTTAAGACCGAATCCCTGAAATTGCTTGAAATATTGTTTATATTTTCAGCAATCTGATGGAATATTACATTGTGTTCCTTTCGTATGAATATCTTTATCAGCAAATCGCCTTTTGTCATCTCTTTAGTCGCACGGTTAATTGCAAAGAGCGGGCCTGCGAATCTGTGCGAATAGAAAATGCTTGCTGCGCCAATAAATATTATTAATATGCCGAATACTATCGGAATCATCAAAGGGAAGCTGACAGACTTGGCAAGTTTTTGAAATAGCAGCAGGATGAAAGAATATCCAATCAGGATTGTTATTACAAAGGCAGCGAATCTTCCCTGAAATTCCTTGTTGATGAGATAGACGTGCCTTCTTTCAAAAATAGTTCTCTCGCTCATGTTTCTCCAGCCTTTCTTAATGTTTGTTATTAATGCATTGCACTGCCTTCCAGTAATTGAAGAAGTTTACCTTCTCTTTTTTATTTATCTTGAGCCCTGTTTTATCAAGCAGGTCATATAAATCAAGATCTGTCCTGAAGCCTATCTTGCAGCATACAGGAGATATCATTTTTTCAAAGCCGGAGATAAATTTATTTTTGCTCATAAAATGATTGAGAAACACGATTCTGCCCCCTTTTTTGCAAACCCTTTTTATTTCATGAACTGCCTTTACAGGTTCAGGGACAGTGCTTATAAAATATGCCGCCATTACAGAATCAAAGGTGTTGTCTTCAAATTCCATGTTTGTTGCATCCATCTTATGAATCTGAACATTAGTCAGCCTCTTTTCCTTTATCTTCTTTTCAGCCTCGTCCAGCATTTTAGCTGAAAGGTCAACACCTACAATCTTGCAGTGTCTTGGATAGGATGGCAGTGAAAGGCCTGTGCCTACGCCTACCTCAAGAATATTATCGTCTTCCTTAATATCCAAAAGTTCAAGCCCTGTTTCCCTGCCTGATTCAAATATTTTTCCAAATATAAGATCATACACGCCGGAATAATTTGAATAAACCTTTTCTACTGATTCAATATTCACTTTTCCCCTCCTTTGTAAAGTGATTGCGCAGATTTTAAAAAGCGATTACGCAGATTAAAGCCTCCTCTCATCTGTGTAATCTGTTTCTTGTAATCTGTGCAATCAAGGGCAAACAATTTCTGTTAAGCCCTGTATTAACCCCCTTTTTTAACTGCAATTTCTAAAACTACCTCTTTTACCCCGTCAGTATTAAGTGCGATATCTACTGCCTTGGCTACTTCCTGAGGTGAATTGGCCTTTCCTGATAAGGTTACCTTCCTGTTTAAGGTTGATACATTGATATCCAGCAAAGATAAACCCTTATCCCTTGCAAGCTGTGCCTTTATTCTTGCTGTGATTGCCGCATCACCTGCTGCGGATACTGTTTTATCTGCGAGATTATCGCCTTTTTTTCTTACAACAATCCCGAGATCCTTTACATCTACCACTGCCTCTCTGGTTTTATCTGAGATTGCATCTACTATTTCTTTTGTATCTGCGGTTATCCCTTTTACAACATCCTTTGCAGCATCCTCAACAAGGCTTTTTGTCTCCATAGCCTTTTTCTTTGCCTCTTCAATACCCCTTCCCTTTGTGCCTACATAATAAATCCCGAGGGCTATTGTAATTATCCCTATAAATATCAAAAATTTTTTTATCATAACTTTTATAAATATAACTAATGTTAATATTTTGAAGCTAATTATACCATTAAATAATAAAAGGGCAAATAAAATTATAGTTTTGCAAAAAAAAGGGGAAGGCATAATGCCTTCCCCTTTTAAAGGATATATCAGTAATAAATAAAAATTATCTCTTAGAGAACTGGAATTTTTTCCTTGCCCCTTTTTGGCCGTACTTCTTTCTCTCTTTTTCTCTTGAGTCCCTTGTAATAAGCCCTTCC
>JAHFEP010000142.1 GCA_023248415.1 Nitrospirota bacterium | reverse complement strand
CGAGGATTTAGGATTGGTAAAGATACTAAACACAAAGTGGAAGAACAAACAGGAGTTCAACCATGAAACGCGGACATTTCTATTTTGGTAAAAACAGGACATTTCTAAATTGGCTTGACAGTAGTTGCTAAAATTATTGACAATAAAAAGGGAGTGGGTTATATTGGAATATCTAAAGTTGTTTGAGTATAAAGAAGATAAGCTGTCCACAACTTTCTCTCTAATAAAGGGAGTGGGGAAGTGAAAAATAAAACCATCCTTTTTTTCTTAATTGCCCTACTGCTTCTCAGCCAAGTTGAAATTGCGTGGTCTCTGCGGCACGCACACACAAAAAATCAAGCAACAGCAAAAAAGATTCAAGCATCTGACACAAATCCACTAAAACTTCTCCGCAGTCAACAGTTTGCTGTGCTTGATAAACAGCTCAATGCATTGCAGACTGAGTATGAACAGGATACTGAACGTGAGTTTACTGTGTGGCAGCATTTTAGTTGGTTCAATGTTGCAAATCCCGAACATGAAAGCCTGCTACAAGAATGGCTAAAGGTATATCCAGAATCATATGCTGCCAATCTTGCCATGGGAACTTATTACATGGCCATGGCAGCCGAGTGGCGCGGAGAAAAATATATTAATCAAACACCTTATATAAAAATTGAAAATATGAACCGCTATATGGAGAAGGCAGTTAGTCAATTTGAAAAATCACTCCGCTTAACAGAAAAGCCGATTATCAGCTATGCAAAGCTTATTGCGGCAGCGCGGTATCACGGTGATAGCAAGACATCTAAGTACTGGCTTTCAGAAGCCTTAAAGCTCGACCCTTATTGCATTAGACCACGCAACTCTTATATGCATGCCCTTGAGCCCCGCTGGGGTGGCAGTTATGATGCCATGCGCGCATTTGTAGAGGACACCCGCAAGGGCGACCATCCAAAATTAAAAAAAGCGGCCCGATATTATGAAGCATGGATTTACTGGTATAGTGGTTATCAAAGGCATCTTGAACAAAACTATGTTGATGCTCTGAACGAATACAATAAAGCCCTTGCGATTTACGATGATACCAGTATTCGTCTGGATCGTGCATTGGTTTATCAGATTGTTGGCCAGTGGGATCTGGCTCTGGCAGACATTAATCGCGCATTAGAATTGGATCCACTGTCAAGTAGAGCGCTCTATATGCGCGGAATTACACTTCTTGAGAAACGGCAGGCTGAAGAGGCATTGAAGGACCTTCATTTATCTGCTGAACATGGGAATATGAAGGCTGTAATAAAATTGGGGTATCTTTACAATAGTGGAGATTTGGGTGTGCCGTTGAATGTAGAAAAGGGTATGCAACTGTGGGAAAAAGCGGCATATTTCTGGGATGAAGATGCCTCGTTTGCCCTGGCAGGGGCTTATTATCGTGGCTTGGGTGTAAAGGTTGATAATGCAGCCGCTGTCAAATATTTTCGTATTGCGGCTGAGCAAGGTCATGGCCTCGCGATAAACAATCTTGGGCTGATGCTTTGGTATGGACGTGGCTCTCCTGCCAACCGGGAGGAAGCTGTCCGACTTTGGATTATTGGCGCAAAGAAAGATATCTGGCAGTCAAAACATAACCTGCAGTTTTTCCTTAGTCTTTCAGAACGGCTTAAAATAGCCCCTGATTACCCTCAAATTCTTCTGGAAGACAAAAAAGTTATGTTTATGGGCATAGCCTCAATTTTGGTCGTTGCTTTTGTGGTTATTCTTTTATTGTTATTTTTCATACGCATAGCCAGAACACGATAAAAAAAAGAAAAGGGGGAAAGGAATGTACACATGGCGCTAAGCTTTGAATGTTACACTGTGCGCGTATTGGTTAGAATGGTGCGGTCTCAACAACTATAATACCCTTGAAGATCCATCCCCTTTTAATCTTTTCTAATCTTATCCCCTTTATTATCTCTTCGCGCTGTATCATCCTTATCTGATATGTTGCGCTCTTTACCTTTTTAGGCTCAAGGCCTGCCTCCTGAAGAACAGGCGCTGCTGCATCATTTGTATACTCAACCTTTATATATACATTCATCAGCTTTCTCTTCCTGAAGAAAGCACTCGGCGCCTTTTCAATCTCCTCTTCAATTTTCATAATGGAATATTTCATATCAGGTATGAACAGGAATTTTTCTGACCACTGAAGCGAAGTGTCTGTGCCCGGGACTGCCTTTTCAAATGCATTCTTTTCTGCAAGATAGTTCTCTTTAAGCAAGTCTTCGCGCCTTTCTGTTGTCTCTCTTAATATAAGCAATACCTTCCTCTGAGACTCGTAGTTCATCTCATACAAAGTGTCAAAGTCCTTCTTCTGCATGGCAGTGATGTATTCTTCAACTGCTGCCTTTGGCCCCTTTGCAATCACCAAATAGATAATGCTGATACCAGCAAGCAATATTAATATTCCTATGATTATTATATTTGTGCGCTTTTTCATAAACCCCTACCAGGTAACATCCGGGTAATACCAGTGCCTCATCATCCATTCATTATCAGATAATATTGGATTGATCTTTCTATCCTTGAAGGTTGGCGGCGGAAAACCCATTCTCACGCCCCTATATGCATTATGACAGGCATTGCATCCGTATATCGGCGACTGATAGCTTCCAAGAAATATCAGACCAAATATAACAACAGTTATGGCAACAACAAGTCCTGCCTTGAGTCCCTTTGATGCAAGAAGCCCTTTGGAAGCAGAAACAGCCTTCTTTTTTAAGTAGTACGGCAGGAATGTAAGGAGTGTAAATATTGTAAAGGGTATGTATACACTGAATAATGGCACCAAAACGCCTTTAAGATACATAAAGGGTGTAAGGAGCACCACAAAAAACCACTCAGGACCCGGGATAAATTTTCCTTCAAGCGGCAGTGGAATAATATCAGGGTCTTCAGAGGGGATTGGAAGGAGTTTTGCTAAAACAATTATTGCAATAAAAAACGGCATGGCAATAAGCGCATGTTTTGCAAGGTATCTGCCGATTCCCCTTTTTCTGAGGCTCATCAGAAAGTGTAAATCAATCAGGATTATTGAAATAAGCGGGAGGATTAATATGTGAATGTTATAATTCCTTGGAATGGTGTAGGCATCAATAAGAAACTGCTTTGCTGCATTGCCAATAAAATGGGTAACGCCAAGAAAGTTTGGAACCATCTCCATAACCCAGTAACCCCTCCACTCCCATGGAAGTATCAGTCCTGTAACAACAAAGCTTATAACTATAAAAAACAGGAGAAAGCCTGTGAGCCACAGGAATCTTTTTTTCTCATGAAAGAAGTCCTTTCTTACAAAGCTCCTTATAATGTGGATAATCGTGCCCAGCACGAGCAAAAGGGCGCTCCAGCGGTGTATGTTCCTGATGAGCCCGCCCCCGTAAACAACATTATTGATATGTTGAACGCTTTTATAGGCATTCTCAAGCTGAGGCTGATAATACATGGTCATGAATATCCCTGTAAGAAGCTGGACAATTAACAACAGAAATGCCATCCCTCCAAAATAGTGCTTGAAATTTAATGACTCCTTTTTCATTAAAAAATCCTCCCACCTGTTTTTTTAAAGAATTTTAAGTAAATAGTATAACATAAATTATTATTTCTTGACATAGCAATTTGCTTTAAATTATTATATATGTAACAGGAGATTGCGTTATGGAAAAAAAAATATGGGAAATACCACATACAGTTATAGACGGCGCTTCTGATAAAGGCGCTGAGACCCTCTCAACAAAAAAGGTGCTCCATCCTTATCTTAAAACAAATGAGAAGAATCCTGCAATAGCAGCTACATTATCCATGTTCCTGTGGGGAGGCGGCCAGATTTACAACAAGGATACAAAATACGGTCTTCCCCTGCTCATTGCAATGATCAGCTCAGGTTTTGCCTTTTTTATGATAATGATAAACTGGCATGTTGTATTTACATTTCTAAAAGGTCTGGGCATTACTCCGATAAATATTATACTCATGTTCTTTTTCTTATATGCATTGCTGATGCTCATTTGGTATGGGAATATCATCCATGCATACTTTACTGTTGACAGGGCAAGGAATGAACCATTTAATGGAACAGAGCATCCTGTTTTGAGCGGCATTGCATCTACATTAATACCTGGCTGGGGGCAAATAATGAACGGCCAGCCAATAAAGGGCGCCATATACCTCTTTTCATTCTTTGGAGGTCTCTTCTGCCTTACATTTATCATCTCAGCAGCAGCCCTCTGGCCGTCAATTGACATGGAGAATGAAAAATCAGTTTTTGAAAAGATGCTGTTAACAACAGGGGTGTCTGCCTTTATTGCATCTTTATTATGGCTGATAAACATCTTTGATGCCATAATTGTTGCCTTTGAACCAGTAAAAAAGGAATCTGTAGGAAAGAGACTGAGGTATTCCATAAACAGGATAAAGAGCAGAAGGAATCAGATGGAGCTATGGCAGAGGGCGAAGGTTACATTCTTTCTTACGCTCCTTTTAATATTGTCTGTAGCAATTAGCTACAATTTCTTCCCAAAGGAATATTATTATGATACACTTACATCCCTTAGCAGGGATTTAAACAAAAACGGGATGAAGGTGCTGCCTGCCTTTATTCAGGATACTGCTGATACTATTTTCCACAAAGAACAGAAACAGCATAACCCTGAAAAAAACAGCATATAAAAGCAAAGTATTAAATAGGAGGTTTTTAATGTTTCTTTTAAAGAAGAATTTTATTGCCTTAATTATTGTTCTAATCACAATAAGTTCACAGCCTGCATTTGCAAAAAAGGTGGAGGAGTTTGTCTTATTAAACGGCTTAAAGATAATAGCAATGGAAGATCACAAGGCGCCGACAGTTACATTTCAGGTGTGGTACAAGGTCGGTGCAAGGAATGAGGCAACAGGAAAGACAGGGCTGTCGCACTTATTAGAGCATCTGATGTTTAAAGGGACAACAAACTATGGCAAGGGCGAGTTCTCAAAGATTGTTGCAAAGAACGGCGGCAATGAGAATGCCTTTACAGGCAGGGACTACACTGCATACTTTGAGGTATTTGCGAGCGACAGGATTCACCTGTCCTTAGAGCTTGAATCTGACAGGATGGCAAACCTGTTGATTGATGAAAAGGAGTTTCAACTTGAAAGAAATGTTGTAAAGGAGGAGAGGCGGTTAAGGACAGAGGATGAACCCACATCCCTTGTTGAAGAAGAATTATATGCAATAGCATTTAAGGTGCATCCATATCATTCGCCGATTATAGGCTGGATGTCTGATATAGATTCCATTACAAGAAATGACCTTTACAGTCATTACAAGAAATATTATATCCCAAATAATGCCACAATAGTGGTTGTTGGTGATTTTGACACAAGCACGCTTATTCCAAAGCTCAAGGAATATTTTGAGAAGATACCAAAGGGTGAGGCGCCTGCAAAAATCAGCATCAAAGAGCCTGAGCAGCTTGGAGAGCGGAGGGTAACACTGCACAAGGAAGCGCAACTGCCCTTTGTATTTATAGGCTATCATGCTCCGAACATCGGCAGCAAGGATGAATTTGCCTTAGAGGTCATATCAAATATCCTTTCATCAGGAAAGAGCTCAAGGCTGTATCAGGACATAGTCTATGAAAAGCAGCTTGCACTTTATGCAGGCGGAAACTACGAGAGAATATCTGCTGATCCGAGCCTCTTCTATTTTTACGGGGGATTAAAACCAGGCAAGACAACAAAAGAGCTTGAGGATGCGCTTTACGCTGAGATTGAAAGGCTAAAGGCAGAGCCTGTTTCAGACAGGGAATTGCAAAAAGCAAAGAATCAGGTAGAGGCGTCATTCATTTTTGCACAGGACTCTATCTTTTATCAGGCAATGCAGATTGGCCAGATTGAGACTATAGGTGTAGGCTACAAATATCTTGACACCTATCCAGATAATATAAGAAGGGTAACAAAGGATGATATAATGCGTGTTGCAAAGGCGTATTTCACTGAAAAGAACAGGACAGTCGGCATACTCATACCAGTAAAACCAAATGGAAAGGGGCAGTAGATGAAACAGATTAGGGTTTTTTTTATTCTGATTGTTCTATTACTTTTATCTTTTTACAGCGCTAATGCTGAGGAGGCTGTAAAAAGGGTTGTTTTGAAAAATGGCATAGTCCTGCTATTACAGGAGAGGCACTCTATACCAACAGTAGTTTTCAGCATAAAGATAAAGGCAGGCTCAATATATGAGCCTGATGAGCTTGCAGGCCTGGCAAACCTTACTGCAGATATTTTAACAGAAGGGACAAAGAACAGGACAGCAAAGCAGATATCAGAGGAGATAGACTTTGTAGGAGGCAAAATTGGCACAAGTGCAAATGCAGATTATGCAGAGGCGAGCCTGTCTATATTAAAAAAGGATATAAACCTCGGCCTTGACCTTTTATCTGACATATTAATGAACCCTGCCTTTGATGAAAAGGAGATTGAACGTGAAAGAAGCCAGACCCTTGCAGGCATATTGAATGAAAAGGACGACCCCGGCGCTATTGCATCAAAGGCATTCTCTAAAATCCTCTACTTAAAACATCCTTACTGGAGGCCAGTGGACGGACTTGAAGACACCCTGCCAAAGATAAAAAAAGATGACATTGTAAATTTCTACAAAAAATATTATAAGCCAAATAATACTATTATGGCTGTTGTTGGAGATATTACATTAGAAGAAGCTGTATTATTGATTGAAAAACATTTTGGAAAATGGGAAAAGTCAAAGGTAAGCCTGCCAAAGATACCATCGCCTGTTAAGCTGACAAACAAAAATGTGGAGCTTATTGATAAAGACCTCACACAGGCAACAATACACCTTGGCCATATTGGCATAAGCAGAAAGAACCCTGACTTTTATACACTTATCGTAATGAACTATATACTTGGCGGCGGAGGCTTTTCATCAAGGCTTGTTGAGGATATAAGAGATAATCAGGGTCTTGCCTACAGTGTACATAGCGGATTTGATGCAAGGCTGTATGAAGGCCCTTTTAAGGTAACCATGCAGACAAAAAACGAAAATGCAAATAAGGCAATAAATGCCATATTAAAGCACATAGAAGATATAAGGGCAAATCCGGTAAAGGACAATGAGCTTAATGATGCAAAGTCATATATTGTCGGCAGCTTCCCTTTAAGGCTTGATACAAACTCAAAGATGGCAGGGCTATTGTCGCTCATAGAGTTTTATGACCTTGGGCTTAATTATTTTACAGAATATCCTAAAAAGATTAATGCAGTAACAAAAGAGGACATCCTAAAGGCAGCAAAAAAATATCTTGACCCGAAAAACTATCTATTGGTTGTTGTGGCAAAGCAGAAAGAGGCAGGGATAGCAAAGTAATTAACAGATAATTTCCTTTAAGGCAGGGAGGCTGTCAATGATAAAATCGGGCCCTGCCTTTACTATTTCATCTTTCGCTTTAAATCCGTATGTTACGCCGCAGGTCAAAATCCCTGCGCTTTTACCTGCTTCTATATCAAGAGGGCTGTCGCCAACTATTATGGCTTTCTCCTTTTTGATATTAAGAGCATCCAATA
>JAHFEP010000141.1 GCA_023248415.1 Nitrospirota bacterium | reverse complement strand
CAGCATAACGCCAATGTAGTTGTTATTTGGAGATACCGCCTCTGAAATGCCTGATTGCAGCAGCTTTGGCATTAAAAGGATTGGCCTCTCTTTTGACTTCAACGCCTTCTCATCCACCTCTGATACTGCGCAGAAGCGCTTTATCATATCTGTATTGGCAGCCATAAGCGCGAATGGCTTGTTGCTCTTTCTCTTTTTCTCCCTGAGCCTTCTGACCGCCTTGTCATTCGCAGCATCACAGGCCAAATGAAATCCGCCAAGACCCTTGATTGCGACAACTGCCCCGTCTTTGATGGCAATAATAGTTGATTCCATTGCCTCCTTCTTTTCAAATAGTATCTCGCCATTTTTTTTCACAAATGTAATGGACGGTCCGCAGTCAGGACATGCATTTGGCTGCGCATGAAATCTCCTGTTAGTAGGGTCATGGTATTCCACACTGCATGTAACACACATTGTGAATTTAGCCATCGTGGTCTTAGGTCTGTCATAAGGTATATTCTGAATAATCGTGTATCTTGGCCCGCAGTTTGTGCAGTTGATAAATGGATAGAGGTATCTCCTGTCTTTTGGATTAAAGAGTTCAGAGAGGCAGTGAGGACAGACTGATACATCAGGCGAGATGAGTGTAAACCGCCCATCTTCTGTCAGGCTCTCTTTAATAATAAAGTCTGAATATCCAACAGGCTGAAGCGGCTCTGCTTTTAAACTCTTTATCTCTGAAAGCGGCGGCAGGCTTGTCTGCATCCTGTCCACAAAATCAGAGACATTATCACCCTCTATGTCAATCACAACACCATCAGATGAGTTTAACACATAACCTTTGAGTCCTAATGATTTGGCAAGATTAAATATAAATGGCCTGAACCCTACACCCTGAACAATGCCTGTAACATTAATCCGCACCCTCTCCATCATACATCAAGCTCCACTCTCTCTAAATAAATCTCGTCACTGCTTATAATATCAAAGTCCTTGCTCCCACAGTTGTGGCAGTTAAAAAATTCTTTTATAAGTGGATAGATTCGCACTTCTACTTTAATCCCCCTGTTACCCCCCTTTACTAAAGGGGGGAAAGGGGGATTATGATGCTCATGCTCTCCCGTATCTTTTATCTTATTGATAGTATCTTCTGGTATATTAATTACAGCCTCCAGACCGCACCCCCTGCACCTGACAACAACAGGCATCCTTTCAATAATAAGGGCAGCGCCCTCTGCAATTGTTCCTTTGCTCACTGCCTTAAAGGACAGTGAAATCGCCTCAGATGTAATCAAAGATAGATTGCTTATCTTTAATTTAACAGATATAACCTTCTTTGCATTATTTGCCGATGCATTTGCCTTTACTACATCAAGAAGCTCCTCTGCCATGGAGAATTCATGCATAGCAATACACCTCTCTCATTATCAGCTCAATAGCATTTGGAATCCTTTTTTTAATCTCAGGAGACAGGGACTCTCTTAATGTGTTTATATCCTTTGGCTGAATCCCGATTATCACGCCGTTAACATTACTGCCCAGTATATTGGCCATGCCAATAACCTCCATTATGCCCACCTGATGCAGTGATGTATTTATGCGCGGCCTCTGCCTGACCTCTTCAATGGGTATACGAAATATAGCGCCAGTATCCTCATCTGCCCTTATTGCGTCAACAATAATAAGATAATCTGCCTGCATAATAACAGGAAGAAGCTTTGCGCCGTCTGTCCCGCCTTCAATCAATTCCACATTCTCAGGTAAATCCATTTTTTTTAATTCCTCTATTACACGCACACCAAAGCCTTCATCGCTGTACAAGATATTTCCTATGCCAAGTATGGTAATCTTCATTTTTATTCCCCCTCACCCTAACCCTCTCCCACAAGGGGAGAGGGAAGCACTTATCTTATCAATCAATCTCCCCTCCCTTGACGGGAGGGGATAAAGGGGAGGGTGAGTATTTTCACCTCTTCTTTCCAGTTGCGCTGCTCAATTTATACCCTGTAAACATGGACTGAAATGTCCTGTCCCGCTTTACAAGTGTCTGTAAAAGGCTCATATACACATGAACAACAGCAGTTATTATAAAGTACCACATAATCAAAAAGTGCCATACCCTTGTGTGGCTCTCGCCACCGAGCAGCCTGTTCAACCATCCGAATGCAGCCTGTGAGGAGAATAGGCCGAAGAAGTCTCCACTGTAAAGTGCAAAGCCTGTTAATGCCTGAAGTATAATAATCCCTGCCCATGAAAGATAAGTAAATGCCTGAAGGGGATTGTATTTCCTGTATTCAGTATGCTTATCTTTTAAAAATGTATAGTAGGCAATCATCTCAGGCACACCCTTTAGATTCTGTATAACAGAAAAGTCTCTCCAGTCTGCATCAAATCTTGAATTGAATGACATGTATATCCGTAACACCAGACCAATAAGCAATGTATACATAGAGAGAAAATGCAGGAATCTCATCCATGCCATTATCTGGCTCTCAGGCCCGCCTCCAAAGAACGGCCAGTGTATATAGAAGCCTGTAAATATCAGGACAATCATTGATGCCACATGCACCCAATGCTCAATCCTGTATGCAACGTTCCATTCATATTTTAATTGCATCTTCTTTGGCATAGTTCCACCTCCTCAAGCTTATATTGTCATTGCGAGCGAAGCGAAGCAATCTCTAATCCCCCTTTTATCCCCCTTTACTAAAGGGGGAAATAGGGGGATTATCAGCACGCCCTGAATTTGCGTATCTCATTAGTCTCAGGGTCAATCACATGCACAGTGCATGCAAGACACGGGTCAAAGGAGTGCACAACCCTTAAAATCTCAACAGGCCTCTTTGCATCTAAAACAGGTGTTCCGATTAATGCCTCCTCTATTGGCCCCCTGACGCCATTGTCATCCCTTGGGCAGACATTCCATGTTGTTGGCACAACACACTGATAATTTTTCAGCTTCTTACCTGCTATTACATTCCAGTGTCCCAATGCGCCCCTCGGCGCCTCCCATAAACCAATGCCTGATGAAGAATCAGGTATCTTATAATCCGTATAAACAGCATCCTTTCCATTCTTTATATTCTCTGCAATCTCCTTACCCCAATTCATCATCTCATCTAATATGAGCTTTGTCTCAAGTGTCCTTGCAGCAATCCTGCCAAGGACAGACAAAAGCACCTCAGGTTTGCCTGCCACATTCAATGCCTTTAAGGTGCCGTCAATCAGCTTTACTGCCTTTTCCCTGCCTGATGTATATGCAACAAGCATCCTTGACAAAGCGCCAACCTCCATTGGCTTTCCCTGATACCTCGGCGCCTTTGCCCATGTGTATTTTTTATTTGTGTCATATTCTGTGAAGTTCGGCTCTGTAACACCGTTCATTGGATTAAGCGGCCCTGAATCTGTGTACCAGCTATGCTTCACATGCTCTGTAACCTCCTCTGGTTTCGCATCAATAGCCTTTAACTGGCTGTTCATGATTATACCCCTTGGAAGGAGTCTCTTCTTCGGGTCATAGGATGCATCATCAAATACACCCCATGCAAGGTAATTTCCATGTCCTTTGCCGATTTTTGCATAATCAAGATAGTAAGGTGCAACTGCAAGAACATCAGGAATAAAGGCACTGTCCACCCACTTCTGAAGCTCTTCAACGCGTGAGAAGTAATTAGCAAGTGTATCAACAGTAGGAATAAAGTTGCTTCCGCCTGGCGGGCTTGTCATTGTCATGGGCATCTTTCCGCCGAATAGGGCAGAGAGATGAGATGCCTTCGCCTGCATATCCAAAGCCTCTAAGTAGTGTGCAACAGCAAGAAGGTTCAGTTCAGCAGGCAGCTTATATGCAGGATGTCCCCAGTAACCGTTTGCAAATGGGCCGAGCTGGCCGCTGTTGACAAAGGCCTTTAATCTGTCCTGAACCTTTTTTAATGACGCCTCTTTTGGCTGCGCCTTTAATGCGCTGACAACATCAACATAATCCAATGCAGTAAGGTGATAGAACCATAAAATATGAGAATGGACAAACTGACATGCCTCAATGATGTTTCTTATAATCCTGCCGTTGTCAGGCGGCCTTATCTTGAATGAATCCTCAAGGCTCATTGAAGATGTATGGCCATGCGATGTTGGGCACACACCGCATATCCTTTGTGTTATATGCCATGCATCCCTTGGGTCTCTGCCTTTTAAGATGATTTCAAATCCGCGGAATAACGTGCCTGAAGTCCATGCATCCTTTACTTTTCCGCCTTCTATCTCAACCTCAAGTTTTAAATGCCCTTCTATCCTTGTTATTGGGTCTATAACTAACCTTGCCATTACTCCTCACCTCCCTTTTTAATCCGCTTAGTTGAGCCGAGTGCATGTGCTGCAATGCCTATTGCTGCAGCAGCGCCTGCTGCCAAACCAATCTTGTCTGCTGTAAATTCAACACCCTTAAAGCCCGGTATTGATACACCCGGCAGCCTCTCATAAAACCCTGCGAATTTATCTGTCCATCCCTGCTCACCGCACCCAATGCACGGCGCGCCTGCCTTAATGCACCAACTTACCCTGTCGTTGTACATAATCTTTGGGCATGGTGCATGCGTCATGGGTCCCTTGCATCCCATCTTATACAGACAGTGGCCCAATGCCTCTTCTTCTGTGCCAAATTTCTCTACAAATCTTCCTGCATCAAAATGTGCCCTTCTCTCGCAGTTGTCATGTATAAGCTGGCCGTAAAATGTCTTTGGTCTTCCGAACGAATCAAGCTCTGGCAGCTTTTTAAACAGAAGATAATTTACAACCACAGCAACCAATACCTCTACATTCACAGGGCAGAGGTCAAGGTTAACAATCTTTCCCTTATATGCGGGGCCAAGCACATCAGCCACGCCTTTAATTGCAGATGGATTCGGGTTTGCAGCAGGCACACCGCCATACGTTGCACAGCTTCCAACAGCAAGTATTGCGATTGCCTTTGGCGCAAACTCCTTTGCAATATCCATCATGTCTTTGCCAGCAATCATGCCATAGCCGTGCTTTGTTGGTATACCGCCTTCAATAACAAGTATATAGTTGCCCTCTTTCAGAGATTTTTGCAAAATCTCCTCAACCTGCTGGCCTGCTGCAGCCATTATTGTCTCATTGTAGTCAACGCTGAGTATATCAAGGACTAAATCAGCAGCATTGGGGTATGTTGCCTTTATTAATGACTCTGTGCATCCTGTATCAGAGGCAAAGTTAAGCCACACAACAGGCGGCCTCTTTGTTCCCTTTTCAAGGGCATTGGCAATTCTTGGTATATATGCCTCTGAAAGGCCGAGGAGTCCTGCTGTTAAACCGCAGAACTTTAAAAAATCGCGGCGTCCTACTCCGCTGTAACGCAGCCTGTCCACTAAGTCCCTTGTTGCAAGACCATGCTCCTTCCTCATAAAGCGCCTCCTTTCTTCTATCTTACATCTTCAAAATTCTTTATAAACTGGCTGACCTGAACACCAAGATAAACACATTTGATGCCATTCATACACTCATCTGCATCCTTTTTCTCAAGGTGGGTTGTAAGTTCATGTTTATTCTTTTTGAATTTGATGATATAGGCATTCTTCTCTTCATCAAAGAAAAGGCCAACAGAGATGCCATGCTTTTCTATCTCCGGATACATCTCCGATATCTTTTCTTTTAATGCAACAATTGTATAGGCCATAACCACCTCTATTTATTTAAGCATAACCATTCCTAATGGATTTGGTGACAGTCTTTTATATCCCTTTTCCTGCGCAAGTATGTCAAGGGGAAGGGTAATGATATCCTCAATAGGATATGGATAGGCATTGCCTTTTTTTCTGACATCCACTATTTTTAAATAGAGCTTGCACTTATCGCAGTAGTTAATCCTGTATCCCTCCTCTGCCTCTGAATAAAGATAGCCAAGACCCTTTTGGTCATCATTCCCGCAGAATGGGCAATGTAGCCTTCTGAAATTCCATTGTGTCTCGCAAAGGCTGCACACAAGAGACATCCCTCCGTCTCTATTCCCTCCAAAAACCCCGAGGCTCGGCAAAGAACCGCACACAGGGCAGAAGCCATTCTCCCAGTACTTATTCACAGCATCACCCAATCCATTTAATCCCTTTGCAAGATTCATAAGGAATGCCTTTCTAAAGGCATCTTCTTTGCCGTCAGGTTCAAAAGGAAGTTTAACCGTCTTTAAAACATAGCGACCCCTTTTAATCCCGTCTATTGCATCCTGAAGTTCACTGCTGCTAATATTAAACGATGGGATATCTGCAGCCTTCATGGCATCAAGAAGGTCATAATAGTGTTCAAGCAGTTTCCTTACACCTTTTTTTTCAGCCTCTATAATTATATCTTTAGGCGACATAATATGACTCACCAATTCCGAATCTCCTTATCCTGCTCACTTCCCCTTCTTCACTGCCTTATACCACTTCTCATGATGATGCCTTGCCCATTGCTCATCAACCTGGCCTGTAAGCAGGGATGATATAGTTCCGGGATTTGCAATGGTGCCGAGATAGGCATGTGCTAAGATGGCCATTACAAGGCCTATCAGTATCATGTCATGGAGGATGTAAGTAATCTGTAAGATAGTCTTGGGTATTGCAAGGACTTGTGGAATCCACATGATAATGCCTGTGATGCTGAAAAGAACCCCTGCATAGAGTATCATCTTAAAAAACATCTTTTGCCCTGCATTGAATTTTCCTGAAGGAGGAACCTTTACACCTTTGCCAAGATAGCCGCCAAAGACCCTGAACCACTCCCTATCGTCTTCGTCAAAAACCTCTGCCACATCCTTCCACTGAAAATACATCATAAAAAGTGTAATGATAAAAACAACCCCAATCCAGTGGTGAATAAATCTTGACCAGTCCACACCGCCAAAGAGCCTTGTTATGCCAAAAAACTCTTTGCTGTAAAGGCCGATGCCTGTTAAAAGCAGGATTATAAAACTTATGGCATGTATGGAATGAACCGCCCTCTCCTTGTTTGTATGCCTCTCAATCATTGCCATGTTATTCACCTCCCTTATATCTCTGTGGCCCAACTGCAATATAGTGCAAAATAATAGCTGCAACTGTTGCACCCACGCCAACATAGCCGAGCGGCTTTAATACCTTTTTCCAGAATGCAGTTGTAACAGGCATTGCAGGCCTCTCTGGAAGTCCGTAGAAGGATGGAGACTCCTGTAAGACATACATTACAGAAAGACCGCCGAGCTCGTTTTCTCCGTAAATCTTCTTTCCTCCTGCCTTTGCATCTTTTATTAAAGAATCCCTGTCCCCGAATCTTATTGCCTCAGAAGGGCATGTCTTTGCACATGCAGTAGTAAGTCCGTTTGCTGTCCTGTCTGCGCACAGGTTGCATTTGTATACCTTGCCTTTGGCATCATCATAATGCGGCACATCAAAGGGGCAGGCAGAAATACAGTATTTGCATCCAGTGCATTTTTGCTCATCAAGATACACTGTTCCGTCATCCCGCCTTCTTAGAGCGCCTGGAACAGGGCAAACAAACACGCAGGGTGCATCCTTGCAGTGCATGCATCCAAAAGACAAGAATCTCCATTTTACCTCACCCTTTTCCACT